>LZRT01000069.1 GCA_002159075.1 Bacillus thermozeamaize | reverse complement strand
AAACTCTTGACCAGTGGATACGCCGGCGGCTGAGGATGTGCCTATGGAAGCAGTGGAAACGGATACGGACGCGCTACCGTGAACTGCGGGCGCTGGGGGTACCGGAACACTTCGTCCATATAATGGCGAACTCACGCCGGGGGCCATGGGAGATGTCCCGCAACCTGAACAACGCCCTTGACACCCGATATTTTCAGGCGCAAGGGCTGGTCAGCATGCTTGAATGTTACTTGGCATTTCGTTAACTCTTCGGAACCGCCTGGTGCGGACCCGCATGCCAGGTGGTGTGTGAGAGGACGGGGGCTAGCCGCCCCCTTCTACTCGATTGCAATTCGATTTTTATGCAACATAAGAATCCATCAAAGAACCATAAAGATCGATCATTGTATCGGGGTTGGCTTCAATTTACCATGTACCATAAAAAGCAAGAAATGCCGTCAATTGGTGGTGAAGGTGTCGGTCTGCGGGCAAACGATCATGTGATCTTTGAAAGCGCTTAATCAATCACCAGGGAGGGTTACCATGCGAAAGAGCTTCTGCGTTTTGCTGGCGCTGGCTTTGCTGCTTGCGGCTTGCGGAGGGGGAGGCGGACAGTCTTCTTCCCCGTCCGGCGGTTCGTCGGGGGAACCCTCGGACGGCCAGAGCGGCGGCCAGGAGATTTCCGGGGAAATCACCGTTTTCGGCTGGGGCGGCGGCGAAGAGCTGCAAACCCGGAAAGAGGCCACGGAAGTCTTCCGAAAGCTCTATCCGAAGGTGAAAGTCAAAGAAATCTGGCTGCCGGCGAACGAAGTCGACACCAAACTCGACGCGGCCCTTGCGGCGGGCAACGCCGGGGACGTCATCATGATGTCGCCCGACTGGAGAGGCCTTCGTTCCAAATGGTTTGAAGATCTGAATCCGTACGTCGAGCGGGACGGCCTGGATCTTGCGTCGTTGCTCACGCCGGGTGTCGACAAAGGCTACGTGCAGCCGGACGGCAAGCGGGAAGGCATGCCGACCACGGCTTCCGACTTCATGATCGCCTACAACAAGAAGATTTTCGACGACGCCGGCGTGCCGTATCCGACGGACGACTGGACCTGGGACGACTTTGCGGAAATCGCGAGGAAAGTATCCTCCGGCGAAGGGGCGAACCGGATCTACGGCATCGTGGCGCACTGGATTCTCCAAAGCTTCGCCCCGATGATTTACGGCGGCAGGCCGTACAACGACGACTGGACGAAGCAGCAGCTGGACGATCCGAGGGTGATCAAGGGATATCAGTTGTTCGGCGACCTCGTGAAGGACGGCGCGATGCCCGACGATGCCGCGTCCAAAGCGATGCCGATGGATCAAATGTTCGCGGCCGGAAGAGCCGCCATGTATCCGATGGGCCTGTTCGAAGCTTCCACCATCGCGAAAGCGGTGGGCAACAACTTCGAGTGGGGAATCGTGATGCCGCCGCGGGATCCCGAAGGCCGGACCGTCAACATCAAGTTCCAGACGGGATTCGCCATGAACAAGGACTCGAAGAACAAGGAAGCGGCATGGGCCTACATCAAGACGGCATCCCTGAACAAGGAAGTGGGCGACATCTACAGCCGGGTCAATCTGCCCGCGCCCCGCGAAGCCGCCGAGACCACGTTCAAGGCCAAGACCATCGAAGGCACGTCGATCAAAATGGAGGATTTCGTGACGGGGCTTGAGAACGCCATCGTGTTCCCGTGGGGAGGCGCCCTTGCCAAGGCGGCGGACCTGTACGGACAAGTCTGGGAGCAGGTCACGCTGCAGGGCAGATCGGCCGAAGAAGTGGCCCGGGAATACGCGCCCAAGATCCAGGAAGCGTTCGATTCCATCCACGCCAGACAGTGAATGACGATGACAGGCGGAGACGGCGAGAGGATATTTGCCCGCCAAATATCCTCTCCCGTCTTTCGCCGCTTATCCCACCTTGGAGGCGGAAACATGAAGCGAGTCGGCAGCATCGAAAGAAGGGAGAACCGGCAATTCTTCCTTTATATTTCCCCGTGGCTGCTGGGCTTCCTGATCTTCACCCTCTATCCGATGGTCCATTCGTTCATCATGGTGTTTACCGACACCGATTTGACGGGATCGGGAACGTTCATCGGCGTCGAGAACCTCGTCCGGGCTTTCGCCAAAGACGACCTGTTCTACAAAGCGCTGGTCAATACGCTGTATTACGTGCTGGTCTCCGTGCCCGTCAGCCTGCTGTTTTCCTTTCTGATTGCGCTTTTGCTGAACAAGAAGCTGAAGGGGATCGTTTTTTTCCGAACCAGCTTCTATATTCCTTACGTGACGTCCGGCGTGGCGGTGGTTCTCCTTTGGGGATGGATTTTCAACGCGCAGTTCGGCCTGATCAATTACTTCCTTTCCTGGTTCGGCGTCACCGGCCCGAACTGGCTGAGCGACACCCGCTGGGCGATGCCGGCCATCATCATCATCGGCGTATGGACGATCGGCAACTCCATCATCATCACGCTCGCCGGCCTGCAGGATATTCCGGAGCAGTTGTATGAGAGCGCGGAGATCGACGGGGCGAGCGCCTACGTCAAGATCACGCGGATCGCGCTTCCCCTCGTCACGCCCACGATCTATTTCAACCTGGTCATGGGGATTATCGGAGGGTTTCAAATCTTCATGCAGCCGCACATTCTGACCGAGGGCGGTCCGAGCTATTCGACGCACACCTACATGATGCACATCTACGACTACGGTTTCAAGTACAGCGAGATGGGCTATGCTTCCACGCTAGCTTGGATCCTGTTTCTCGTCATCATGACCATCACGCAAATTGTGAACCGGACATCCAAATACTGGGTTCACTATGAATGACGGACTCATCCCGGGTGATGCGCAGAATGAATCCGTACTTCCGGAGCAAAAGGCGAAAAAAGCTGATCGGCGACCTCTTCAGTTACCTCATGCTGATCATGCTGGCGTTCGTGTTCATTTTTCCGTTTCTGTGGATGATCTCCACGGCGTTCAAGCTTCCGTCGGAGGCGTACACGCTGCCGCAGCGCCTGATTCCGAAGACGTTCACGTTCGACAACTTCATCGAGGGCTGGAAATACGCGGACTTTACGCGCTATACGATCAACACCCTGGTCGTGGCGCTGACCGCGACGCTGGGAGCCGTATTTTCCGCCGCCCTGGTGGCCTACGGCTTCGCCCGGTTCAGATCGCGCTACAACGGGTTTTTCTTCAGCATCGTGCTGGCCACGCTGATGCTGCCCAGCCAGGTGACGCTCATCCCGACTTATCTGTTGTTCACCAAGTTCGGGTGGCTGGATACGCTGAAACCGCTGATCGTTCCTTCGTTTTTCGGCGGCGGCGCGTTCAACATTTTCCTGCTGCGGCAGTTCCTCAAGACGATTCCGAAAGATTTGGACGAAGCGGCTTACATCGACGGCGCGAACTCGTTCCAGATTTTCAGCCGGATCCTGCTTCCGGCGATCCGGCCCGCCATGATCGCCGTGGCGCTCATGTCGATCACGTACCATTGGAACGACTACTTCTGGCCGCTCATCTAACTGAACAGCGACGAGAACTTCACGCTGGCGATCGGCCTGAGGTTCTTCGAGAACTCTTCGGCTCCGCGCAGATCCAGATGCTGATGGCCGTTTCGTCCATTACGGTCATTCCGGTGCTGGTGCTGTTTTTCGTCGGACAACGCTATTTCGTCCAGGGGATTACCATGACCGGAATCAAGGGCTGAAGCTTTGCGCCTTGAGCCGGGACCGCTTGTGGTATTCCCGCGGGCTGAAACCGGTGACCTGTTTGAACTGCCGGCAGAAATGTTCCACATGCCGGTAACCGCACCGTTCCGCGATCTCGGCGACCGAGTAGGAGCTGTGCATGAGATATTCCTGGGCGGAACGGATCCGGCTTTGGATCACGTCGTTCATGGGAGAGATGCCGAACGTTTTTTTGTACACCACCTGCAGGTACCCCGGGCTGATGTGAAGCAATTCCGCCATTTTGGGCACGCTCCACTCATGGCCCGGATTGCTGTGGATGGCCGTGCGCAATTTCAGCAGGTTGTAATAATGGGGCGTGATCTCGTTGTTGAAGTTGGATTCGTAGGATTCGACGAGCTTGTTGAACAGCGTTTGGAGCAGAAGTTGAATGGATGACTCTTTTTTTGGATTGTTGAACGAATGTTCGAAAACGAGCAGCTGGAACAAATGATGGCAATACACCGGATCCTTGATCGAAAACGGCACGCCGAACGGAAGCGGGGCTTTGGTGACAAACGTTTCATCGGTGGCGAAACGGATCCAGTTGTTGATGTACAGATCGGCGCAGGCCCGGTAGTAAATTTTCTGGCGCGGCCGGTAAAGGATGGCGCTGTAGGCCGGATATTCCCGAAGTTCGTTCTCCGCCCAGAACACGGCGGGCGTCTTGGTGAACACCAGCATAAAGCAGTCGTGTCCTTCGGGGATATCGAAGACGAAATTGTCCGGATGGGTTGCGTCGCATTCGACATAGAAAATTTCAATCATGATAACCCCCTCCGGTGCCGTCATTGGAATGGACTCATCAAATGTTTCTGGAACGCATACCATGCCAGACCCGGCGTGAACGGTCCGCGGTCCGCCGGATTGCGCAGGGTTCATTTTGATGTGGACGGCGAACCGAGGCTGGACTTGACGGAGGAGAAGGATTTGCCGCCGGGTCTTGAAAAAGTGGAAACGGAAGTGGTCATCGGAGGAAAGGATGCCAGGGGCCGGTGAAAGGATCGGCGTTGGAAGGCGCGGGGGCGCGGGCAAGTTGAAACGGCCTGGGCATTGAAAAAAGAGGGAACGGAACACAACGGGTTTTCCGTTCCCTCTTTTTCTCATTTTTCGAGCAGGGCGATGAATTCCCGCATGAACCCCGGCAGGTCCGGCCAGGCGTGTCCGCTGACGAGGTTGCGGTCGACGTGGAGGGTCTCGTCGACATACGTGCCGCCTGCCGCCTTGACTTCGGGCTTGCAGGCGATGTAGGCCGTGAGCTTGCGTCCTTGCAGCACTTCCGGGATCGTGGACAGGATTTGCGCCGCGTGGCAGATGGCCGCAATCGGTTTTCCCGCGTCAAAGAAATGCTTGACGATCCTCGGCACGTGTTCGTTCAGCCGGATGTACTCCGGCGCCCGGCCGCCCGGGATGATCAGGCCGTCGTATTCCTCCGGCTTGATGTTTTCGAACGCTTCATGCGCCTGAATGCCGTATCCCGGACGCTCGATGTACGTATCCACGCCCTCGATGAAGTCGTGCACGACGGTCTGAAGCTTTTTCGCGGAAGGGGCGGCAATGGTGACATCATATCCCGCTTCAAGACACCTGTAATAGGGGTAATACACTTCCAGCGCTTCCACCGCGTCGCCCGCCAGGATCAACACCTTCTTGCTCACGATTCATCCCTCCTGAAAGATATGGTGATATATATATTTCTTTGCCAAAAGGAAATTTCCTCCTGACAAAATCTTTCAAGAACACAATCGAGTTTGCGGCGGAAAATGTCGTTCTCCGCGAAGTCCTTGTAGCGCATTGACACGGACAAAACAAACGACTTATAATCATTAATAGGAACAGTGTTCCAAATAGCGGAACAACTTGATACGACTTTTTTCACCTTTTATTTTTTGCTCCATTATTGAAACAGTGTTCCAAAAAACGGAACACATCCGCCCCGTGATCGGTATGGCCCGGACAGCGGAAACCGCTTCGGTGACATCCGATGATCAACCCATCAAGGAGTCGTGGTATTGGTGAAGAAATTGAATGCGGATTTTTGGAAGCAGGTGTCGGAAAACGAAGTGTCATTGCTGATGTCGGAATGCGAACATTGCGGGAAGCGGAATTTTCCGCCGCTGCGGTATTGCCCGAATTGCCACGCAAAAAATCCGGAGAAGAAGGAAATGAGCCGGATCGGCACGCTGTACAGTTTTTCCCGCGTCCATACCCCGCATAAGCTGTACTCCGCGCCGTACATTGTCGGCTATGTGGATTTTCCGGAAGGCCTGCGCGTCTTCGGCCAGATTCGCGCAAATTATGAGGATCTGCGGATCGGCATGAAGGTCGCGACATCGGCCTGCAGTTTCGGCGAAGGCGAGGATGCCGTGCTGGCCTATTGCTTTGTACCTGCCGGGAAGGAGTGAGCATGATGGCGAGACCCGTATACGTGACAGGAATCGGGATGACGCCTTTTCGCAAGAAATACGACATGAACCTCTCCGAGATTGCCCAGGAAGCGGTCGTCGCCGCGCTTCGCGACGCCGGTTTCGACCGGAACCGGGTGGAAGCCGTCTACAGCGGTTCCGCATGGGGCGGCTCTCTTCTCGGACAACGGATTCTGCGCGATCTGGGCATGACGGGCGTGCCCCTCGTCAACATCGAAAATGCTTGCTCCAGCGGTTCCTCGGCTCTGCATCTGGGTTGGACCGCCGTGGCGCAGGGCATGTACGACGCGGTGCTCGTGATCGGTTCGGAGAAGCTGAGCCGTTTCGGTTCGGGCGCGATACCGCTGGAAGACGATGACCATGAGGTGCGGCTCGGGCAGATCATGCCGGCGGTCTACGCCATGCGCGCGCAGCGGTATTTTTACGAATATGGCGGCACGCCGGCCGACCTTGCCCAAGTGGCCGTGAAGAACCGCAGACATGCCGGTTTCAACGAAAATGCGCTGTTCCGCGACCCCATCACGGTGGAAGAGGTGCTGGCCTCCCGTCCCGTCGCGGATCCGCTTACGCTGCTCATGTGTTGTCCGAAGGCGGACGGCGCGGCGGCGCTCCTGATCACCTCCGAACGTTACCGCAACAGCCGGTCGGTCGAGGTGCGGGCATCCCGCATCACGTCGGGCGTGTTTGAGGACGGGATCGTGGACACCACCGTGGATGAAATCACGGTGCGTTGCGCAAAGGAAACTTACGAATCCGCCGGCATCGGTCCGGAGGACGTCGACGTGGCGGAAGTGCATGACGCTTTCGCCAGCGCGGAAGTGTTCTATTATGAAGCGCTTGGATTCTGCAAGCAGGGAGAAGGGCTGGATTTGGTGCGTTCGGGGGCCACGGCGATCGGAGGACGCCTGCCCGTCAACCCCAGCGGCGGACTGCTCAGCAAGGGCCATCCGCTGGGCGCCACGGGCGTCGCGCAGATCGTGGAAATCGTCGAGCAGCTGCGCGGCGAAGCCGGCGCCCGCCAGGTGGAAGGGGCGAAAGTCGGTCTCACCCATTGCACCGGCGGCGGCATCGCGGGCATGGATCATGGCGCTTGCACGATGCACGTGCTGGTCAGGTGATCGGGATGCTGAACGGAATCACCGTGCTGGACCTGACGCAATTCCTGGCCGGGCCGTTCGCCACCCAGATCCTGGGCGACCTCGGCGCCAATGTGATCAAGATCGAGTGGGGCGAGGGCGATTCGACCCGCCACCTTCCGCCTTATTTCATCGAAGAGAGCAGCCTGTACTTCCTGTCGACGAACCGCAACAAACGCAGCATCTGCCTGAACCTCAAAAGCGAAGAGGGGCGCGCGGTTTTCCTGCGGATGGTTGCCAGGGCGGATGTGGTCATCGAAAATTTCCGGCCGGGCGTCATGGATCGCCTGGGACTCGGCGACGACGTGCTCCGGTCGGCCAATCCGGACATCATTCTGTGCAGCATTTCGGGTTTCGGTTCCGACGGTCCGCTGTCCCGGCTGCCGGCCTATGACATGATCGTGCAGGCCATGAGCGGCGGCATGAGCATGACCGGCGAACCGGGCGGCAAACCGGTGAGATCCGGCATTCCCACCGGCGATCTGGACGCCGGGCTGTATGCCGTGATCGGCATTCTCGCCCAGCTTTACCAGCGGACCCGCATGAAAAGCGGGGAGCAACTGAAACATATCGATGTCGCGATGCTGGACTGCCAGATCGCCAAGCTTTCCTACCAGGGCGCATACGCCATGTTTTCCGGTGAGGAACCCGGCCTGCAGGGCCGCGGTCACCGCTCGATCCCCACGTACCGGGCGTTCACCTGCGGCGACGGGCAGGACATGGTGATTTGCGCGAATACGGAAGAAATGTGGCGGAAGCTTTGCGAGGTGCTGGGAGCGGAGGAACTGCTCCAGGATCCTGCGTTCGCCACCAACGCCGACCGGCTGGAAAACATCGACCGTCTGCTTCCGGAACTGGAAGCGAACTTCCAAAAATTTTCGGCTCCGGAGCTGGTGGAACGGCTGCAACAGGAAGGAGTTCCCGCCGCGATGATCAACGGCGTGCTGGATGCCCTGAATCATCCGCACACCCGGCACCGGAACATGGTACAGGAACTGGAATATCCGGGCGGAACCCGTTTCCGGGTTGCCGGCGATCCGCTGAAGCTTTCCGAACAATCCGCCAATCCCTTGCCGCCTCCTCGCCTGGGCGAGCATACGGCGCAGGTGTTGCGGGAATTCGGATACAGCGACGAGGACATCGGGCGCCTGGAACAGGAAGGGGTGATCCGGTGCGGCTAGGAGCGCAAGAAGCGGATGCGGGCGAACGCGGCCGATGCGCGGACGCCGGTTCCGTCCGGGCGAACCCGGGAAACCGTTTTCGAAGGAGGGGATCGTATAGTAAGATCAGGGGGACAGGTTTTGAGGAAGCGAGGCGAGCGGTTTGGAGCGGCAAAACCGGGTTCTCAGGGAATTTCTGATCTTGAACTCGATTCTTGAAAAGGACAACGACGCCGGCATTCGCGAAACGGCCAAAGAATTGGGACTGGCGCCGAGCACCGTGCACCGGATCCTGTCGGTCCTTCAGCAATCCGGTTATGTCCGGAAGCTGAAAAACGGCCGTTATGCGGTGGGCATCGAATTGGTGCGGCTGGCGCTCCTGGTTCTCCAGAAGTTCGACCAGAGCGCCCTGATTCACCAGACACTGCAGCGGGCGATGGAGAACACCGGCGAAACTTGCGTCCTTTATATCGTCGCCGCGGATCACGCTCAGGTCTTCGTCATGGACGTCGCCCATTCTAGTCATCCGTTGCAGTATCAGATCAAGGTGGGAGATTGCCATCAAATCACCGCGGGTGCGAGCGGACAGGCATCCCTCGCGTTCTTCCCCGGAACTTTGCGGGAACAAATCGCCTCCCGGGAATTGACGAAGTACACCAATGAGACCATCCAGGACAAAAAGCGGTTGCTGGACCGATTGGAGCAGATAAGGAAGCGCGGATACGCCATCAGCAAAGGCGAGCATATCGAAGGTGCGGTGGGAATTGCCGTCCCCATTTTCACCGAAATAGACGGCACGCGGGTTGCGGGGAACGTTTGCGTCACGATTCCCCAACAGCGGTTCCGGGATGAAATGACGGAGCCGATTGTAGCGGCCTTGAAGAACGCATCCGCCGAATTGTCCGTGCTGCTTGAGGCGCAGTTTGAAACGGATCGCCAGAGTGGCGTTGCCTGGCCGCTGCGGGATCCGGAATTCCAGCCGTGATTTGGCGGGCAGGTTGGGCAAACCGTCATTTGGGGGACAGGATGCACATGTATTTTTGCAAATCTGACGGGGCAAAACTGTATTACCAAATAACCGGCAATGGTCCGCCCATCGTTTTGCTGCATCCGGTTGGGTTATGCTCCGAATATTGGCAGATTCAGGAGAAAGCGTTCTCAAAGAAATATACGGTCATTTCCATTGATTTTCCCGGATATGGAAACAGCGACAAGCCCGACGGCCCCTTCACATTGGAGGATTTCGCAAGCGATGTCGCGAACTTGCTTCGGGGCCTGGATTTCAAGTCCTTCGTCCTTTGCGGCCAGTCCCTGGGCGGAATGGTTGCCCAGATTGTGGCGGTCAAATGGCCGGAGCTGGTAGCCGGCCTTGTCTTGGCCAACACGACGCCCTACGGAGACCAAGAGGTCATGGAGAAGAGGGCGTCCATTGTGGAAACGGGCGGGATTGCCGCGGAAGTCGACGATACCCTGAAGCGGTGGTTTACGGAAGAAACGTTGCGGAATAACCCGTCTCTGGTCGAAAGGATCAGGAGACGGCTCCTGGCCAATGATCCGCAGGTGCATGGCTGGACTTGGAGGGCGATCGGGAATTTCAACGTGTTGAATGAAATCCATGCCGTTCGGGTTCCGTGTCTTGTGATCGTGGGCGACCGGGACCCGTCGACGCCGCCCCATCTTTCGAAGGAAATCGCGAAAAGAATTTCGGGTGCCCGATATTTCGAGATTCCCGAAGCAGCCCACATGGCGTTTCTCGAAAAGCCGGATGCCTTCATATCCGCCGTTGAACCGTTCTTGGCCGACATCCAATGGACTTAGCCGGTCCGTTTGCAACTTCGACTTCGATCACTTCAATCACCAGGATGAAAACCCTTACTTTTCGTTCTTAGCTGAAAATTGAACTCGGGGGGATCTGCTTAGGGGGGAATGTAGATGACAATTCAATTTACAAGATAGAAATAATTACTAGTAAAAACAATATAAGGAGTGAATCGAATGTCCGAAAGAGTCCTGAAGCGCAACGGTGAAAAGCGATATCTGATTTCCGTCATCGACGGTCCAAACATGTCCAATCTGGGCCGAAGGAACAAGAAGGTATACGGGGCCATCAATTCGCTGGAAGACTTGCAGAATTTCATGAAAGAAGCCGGGAACTCCCTGGGCGTGGATGTCGAAACCTTTGCGTCCAACTATGAAGGCGCGATTCTCGAATACATCCACGAATCGGCGGAACGGGTGGACGGCTATATCATCAACCCCGCGGGATTGACAGAAGTGGGGGAAGCGACGCGGCACGCGTTGGATGAAACGGGAAAACCCGTGATTGAAGTCCATTTTGCCAACATTGCCGCCACCGGTCTTTACCCGCGCGGAGTGCCGCACGGCCCGCTGCGCTCGCGGTTCAGCCCGACCGTCACCGGCGTGGCGATGGGGCTCAGGCAATACAGCTACCTGGCGGCGCTCGTGGGTTTGGTTTGGGCGCTGGACGACAAGGAATTTTTGGGAGCCGGGAATTCCTGATTTGAAAAAAATCAAAAGAAAGGTCTGGTGTTTATGAAAAGAACGGGTCTTATTGTCATCGCGATGATGTTGGCCATTTCGACGTTCCTTGCGGCCTGCGGCAACCGTTCGGCATCCGATCAGCCGTCAGGCGGCCAAACGCCTGCCGCCTCGCCATCCGCCAGCGGCGGCGGATCTTCCGAAAATCAGGGACCGACGCAATCGTATAATTTCAACATGTCCATACCGGTCGGCGAAACTTCCACATGGTTCCTGGCCGCCCAGGAATTCGCCAGACTGGCGGACGAGAAATCGAACGGAAGAATCAAGATCAACCTGTTCGCCAACAACCAGCTGTCCGGCGGGGACAATGTCAAAGCCATCGAGTTTCTGATTCAGGGGAAGAACGATTTGTCTTACGACTCCACGATCTTTTACTCCCTGGTGGATGAAAAATTCGGGGTGATTTCGGCGCCGTTCCTGTTCAAGGATTGGGCGGACGTGGACCAGAAGCTCGGCGGGGAAGGCGGGGAAGCCCTCAAAGCGCTTCTCCGGGAAAAAGGCATCGAACCCCTTGGCCTGGGCCAAAACGGCTTCCGTCAAGTCACCAACAATTCGCGGCAGATCAAAACCCCGGATGATCTCAAGGGCCTGAAATTCCGCATTCCGGGCATCAAAATGTACGTCGATTTGTGGGAGCTGTTCGGCGCCAATCCGGTGCAAATGTCTTTCCCGGAATTGTTCCCGGCTTTGCAGCAGGGCGTCGTGGACGGCCAGGAAAACCCGATCGACCTCATCCATTCCACCAAGTTTTATGAAGTCCAAAAATATTTGACGATGTGGAACTATTCCTTCGACGCGATTGTGATGGGCATGAACAAGAAACTGTTTGATTCCCTGCATCCGGAGGACCAAGAGATTCTCCGGGAAGCGGCCACCGCCGCCAACGAATATCAGGTCAAATTGTCGCGGGAAAAGGAATCCCAGCAAATCGCGGAACTGGAACAACTCATGGAAGTCCATTATCCGACGGAAGAAGAATTGAACGCGTTCAAAGAAAAAGTCAGCCCCATCTACGAAAAGTATGGACCGGTTTGGGGCCAGGAATTGCTGGATGCTTTCCGGAATTGAGATGCTTGCGAACGGTTTAAAGGCAGGCGGGCAGGCGGGCGGAAACCCCTCCTGCCCGCTTGCAAACCGGTCCCGGGGAGATGATTCCGATCGTGAGCAAAATTTTGCAGAAAATTGAATATGCCATTTTGGCTTTGAGCCTTGCCGTCATGTCCGTCATCGCGTTCGCCAATGTGATTTCCCGCTATTTTTTGAACATCGCATTGGGATATACGGAAGAAATCACGATCAATTTGTTCGTGTGGCTGACTTTCGTCGGGGCGTCGGTCGGCATTCATCGCGGAGCGCATTTGGCTTTCGATTTCCTGCTGGGCGCGCTGAAAGGGACATGGAAGCTGGGATTGCTGGTTTTCGTGGGCGGATTAACGACGATTGTTTTCTTGATCACTTTCTATTATGGGATCGAAATGGTCAAGTTCCAATATAATCTGAAGTTGGTCACCCCGTCGCTTGGTTGGCCCCAATGGATTTTTACCCTGGGCGTTCCGTTGGGAAGTCTGCTCTGCGTGTTTCGAGCCATTCAAGTGACCGGGCTCGAGTTGAAGGCACATATGCAAAAACGGGGTGAAACTCCCTGATGGCCTGGCTGTTATTCGGAATCTTTTTTTTGCTGCTGTTCTTGAACGTGCCGATCGGGATCGCGATCGCCTCGGCGGCCGCCATCATCCTGCTCATGCGGGACGGCATTTCGGCGCTGTCCCTGGTTCCCGACATCATGTACGCCAGCATTTCGAAATTCACCCTGCTGGCCATTCCGTTTTTTATTCTCGCCGGCGTTATTATGGAATATGCCGGTGTATCCAAGCGATTGATCCGTTTCGCGGATGCCCTGGTCGGCCATTACAAGGGCGGCATGGTCATGGTCACCGTGCTGACGGCCATGTTTTTTGCCGCCATTTCCGGATCGGGACCCGCGACCGTTGCGGCGGTGGGCACGATTTTGATTCCCGCCATGCTGAAATACGGCTATTCGAAACCGCTTGCTTCCGGATTGGTGGCCAGCGCCGGTTCGATGGGGGTCGTGATTCCGCCGAGCATTACGTTCATCATCTTTGGCGTTCTGGCCGGCGACAAACTCAATGTGACCATCGGCAAACTGTTTATTGCCGGCATCGTTCCCGGAATTCTGATGGGGATCGGCTTCTATCTTGCCGCGATGGTCGCGATGAAAATGAAAGAAAAAAGGGGAGCCGTGGCTGCCGAGGGAGTTTCGGCTTCGCCAGACCGGGAGAAGATGACGGTCCGGGAAAAATTCAAGGCGTTCTTGGACGCTTTCTGGGGCTTGCTGATGCCCTTCATCATTCTTGGCGGCATCTACGGCGGCGTGTTTACTCCCACGGAAGCCGCGGTGGTGGCGGTTTTTTACGGATTGATCGTGGGCTTTGCGGTGTACAGGGAGATCAAACTGAAAGATTTGCCCAAAATTTTGGTCGAATCCGCCACAACGACCGCCGTCGTCATGCTGATCATCGGCGCCGCGTCGGTTTTTGCCTACATCATTACGGTTGAAGATTTCGCCAACACCTTTACTCAAACCATGCTGGCGATAACGGACAACAAGTACGTCATTCTGTTGCTGATCAACATTCTCCTGCTGATCGCGGGAATGTTTCTGGAAGCGACTTCCGCTTTCTACCTGTTTACGCCCATTTTGATACCGATCGTGATGCAATTCGATATCGATCCCACCGCGTTTGGCGTCCTTATGGTCGTGAATTTGGCGATCGGGCTCTTCACTCCCCCGGTCGGGGTCAATCTCTATGTCGCAAGCGGGATTGCAAAAATTTCGCTCAAGGAAATTTCGATCGGCATTTTGCCGTTCGTGATCGCCGCGATCGTCGTCCTCATGCTCGTAACGTATTTCCCCGTCGTATCGACATGGCTTCCGGATTTGCTCGGCATGAAATAGGAATCAGAATCATGGCGGAAAGATGGTGAGCGTGATGAGGCTCAAGGACAAAATCGCCCTGATTACGGGAGCGGGATCGGGAATCGGAAGCAGTACCGCGAAGCTCTTCGCGGAAGAAGGGGCCACGGTGCTGGTCAATGACGTTGACGAAACCAATGGAATGAAAACCGTGGAAGCAATCAACCGTGCCGGCGGACAAGCGCATTTTTACCACGCGGATGTTTCCGACCCGTCATCCGTCAAGTCCATGATTGACCGGATCATCGAAAAATTTGGACGAATCGATATCCTTTTCAACAATGCCGGGATAAGCTGCGTGGGAGCGCTTCACGAGATAGAGCCGGATGAATGGGAAAAAATTGTGGCTGTCAACGTGAAAAGCGTCTATCTGGTCAGCAAATACACCTTGCCATACATGATGGAAAGAAAAAACGGCTGCATCATCAACATGTCGTCGTGCGTAGCCGAAATGGGACTGGCGGGAAGAGCCGTCTATGCCGCAAGCAAAGGCGCGATTCTGTCCATGACCAAATCCATGCAGGTTGATTATGCTCCTTACAACATCAGGGTGAACGCTTTGCTGCCCGGGACCATCTATACTCCGTTTGTGGAAAATTTCATCAAGAAATCATATCCCGACCCGGAATTGGCGCTTCAAGCCATCAAACAAAGACAGATCAGCGGCGAACTCGGCCGTCCGGAAGACGTGGCGAGAGCCGCCCTGTTCCTTGCTTCCGACGAGTCCCGTTTCATCATGGGATCCCCGTTGTACGTTGACGGCGGAGTGGTATTTTGCAAGAACGCTTAAGAATGTTGGCGCCATCGCAGCAATTTGCGTATTGAAGGGGACGTTCGCATGATCCAACGGAACATCCGCAAGTTCGCGGTTTACGTCGAAGAAATCCTGACAGAAGGATTCAAACCTGTCGCCAGGCCCGTGCGCATCGCCGCAGCCGCGGCCGTCATCGAAAATCCCTTTGCCGGACGGTTCGTGGAGGATCTCAGTCCGCTCGTCGACGCGTATGCCGCCTATCTGGGCGAACTTCTTCCCCGGAAGGCCATGCAAGCGCTGGGAATTGCCGGAGAACAGGTGGAAGCTTTCGGCAAGGGGGCGCTGGTGGGTCTGGACGGGGAAATCGAACACGGTTCCTGCATCATCCACACGCTGAAGTTCGGCAATCCGTTTCGCGCCTTGTGCGGAAATGCGGCCACTTTGCTGCCGTCTGCGGAAAAAAGGGGGGCGGCGGGCTCTCCGCTCGATTTGGCCATCAAGCACAAGATGGACAGCAAAATCCGTTCGCACCACATGTCTTTCGAGTTTCGCATTCCCGACGCGCCGAGGAACGACGAGATCGTGATCGTCGCGGTGGTCACGGACAACGGACGCCCGCATCCGCGCAGCGGCTCTCTCCATGCCGAACTGGCGGAGACCAATCCCGGCAACAGCGAATGATCAATCCGGACTGCAAGAGATACGGGAGTATCCATCACAACCGGGGCAAACACACAGCCCCGGTTTTATTTTCCAAACCGCTTCATCATCGGCGCCATCGAGCGGGTACGGGAGGAACGGGAACGATGAGCCGACAGGCGCCGCCCCCTTGCCTTTCCGAACAAATGTTCTTATAATAAAGAAATCGGAACGTTTGTTCGGAGGCAGAGGGCATGAAGCGGAAACGGACATGGTTCCCCCTGGGGCGCCGGAGCCTGCTGTTCGGCGTGCACCAGTTTCTCTGGCATCCCTGGACGGTTTACAGGGCGTGGTGCCGCCTTTACGGCAGGCCCGGCTGGCGGGAGGCCGTATGCATTTTCATCCACGACTGGGGCTATTGGCATGCGCCGAACATGGACGGTCCCGAAGGCCGGCGGCATCCGGAGCTGGGCGCCGGGATCGCCCGCCGGCTGTTCGGCGACGAATACGGCGATCTGGTGCTGTATCACAGCCGGCACTACGCCCGTATGCACGGGAAGCCCCCCAGCAGGCTCTGCTGGGCGGACAAGCTGTCGATCCTGTACGAGCCGAAATGGTTCTACCTGCTGCGGGCGGCGCTGTCCGGCGAAATCCGCGAATACCGGCTGAACGGGAAGGACCGGTTCGGCCTGGAGCGCTCCCACGGGGAATGGTTCGACTGGCTGCGCGGGCAGTTTCTGCAGCTGGCCGACGCGAAGCGGGGCGACGCCGTGCCGTACCTGGAAAGCCGACTGTCCCGATAGATGGAATCAAAGTTCAAGAGACTTGGGCTTGGTCATTTTTTCAGCGATTGATAATACTTGCCTCTTTCGACGTATTCCCGCACGATGCGGTCCATGTCCCGGCGCTCTTCGTCCGTCACTTCCCGGACGACCTTCGCGGGATTGCCCATCGCCACCGCATGCGGGGGGATTTTTTTCCCGGGAGGCACCACGGTGCCGGCGGCGACGATGGCGCCTTCGCCGATTTCGGCTTTGTCCAGGACAATCGCTCCCATGCCGATGAGCGCCCGCCTGCGGATGATGCAGCTGTGCAGCATCGCCTTGTGGCCGACGATGACCTCGTCCTCGAGGATCAGCGGGTTGTTCGGGCTCTGGTGGAGGCAGCTCAGATCCTGGATGCTGCAGCGCTTGCCGATGATCGTCGGGGCCACGTCCCCGCGGATGACGGTGCCGAACCAGATGTTGCTGTCTTCGCCGATGGTCACGTCTCCCGAGATGGTGGCGTAATCCGCGATGAAAACGGACGGGTGGATGTTCGGTTCCTTGCCGTGGTAGGGGTAGATCATGGCTGATGCTCCTTGCTTGTGGTGTCGAGAACATTTTATCGCATTGGCGTTAGGGAGAAAAACCGCGGCGGGTGCCGGATTGGATTTCGAAAAAGATGACTTTTTTGTAAAATAATTTCAAGATGCCTTTCCTTCTTTTGCCGGAGGAGGTGTCCATGAGATGAAGAGAAGGCTGGTGCTGCCGGCGGCCGCGCTGGCACTGGCGGTATCGTGCGCCGCGTGCGCTTCATCGCGGGAACCGGAATTTCCGCCCGGAAAATCCCATGTGACGCTGGCTCCCGGCGTAACGGTTGCCCACAGCGTGATGGAAGCGACGAAGACGACAAAAATCGAAGACCTCGGGTATCGCGAGATTTCCGAGGCCGAGTTTCTGTACCTTCGTTACGTGCGGACCGGAACAAGCACGCCGCCTTCCCCTTCGGACGCGTCTTACGTCTACAGGGAATACGCGTTTGTCGGCGAGATCGGCGGCGGCCTCCGAGTGAAGGCGGGCATCATCGCCAGAGTGGTGCCTTTGCAAATGGGCCACCATACCGTTTACGTGTTCGACGAGGTTTACGAGGACATGGCCGAACTTTCTTCGGTTCCGGAGGGGGCTTTCGCCGTTCGCAGGAATTATGTGAAAGCTTTCGTGGAAAATCACAACACGTTGCAAGTTGCCGTCGGCGGATATGCCGAGCTGACCGCAGAGGACGGGATCGTCCGGGAGCGACGGCATTTCTCCGCTCTCCATCAGTGGAGAGCCTGAGGGACGACACACCTCACAGCCGGGAAAGAAGGAATATACGCAAGAAGCAGCCGCACCGCAGCTGCTTCTTTTTTGGGTACGCCCAGCATGGGCGTCATCTCTACGGTGAAAGTCCGGAATGGGGGCTGGCGAGCGCCTACCATTAGCCAAAGGCAAGGGTGCCTGCCGCGAGGCGGGATCTGAAGGAAGCCGGAGGCAAACGCACGGGCCAAGGTACACGAACCGGATTTGAGGCAGGGTTAGTCGGATGAGTTGCCCAAACACAACGAAATCCAAAGCCGCCAAGGGCTAATTCTGTAAACTCCGGTGGTCGCGGGCGGAAAGATGACGCTCTTATCTGGGGAGGCCTGCGGAATATGCGAAGTGACT
>LZRT01000068.1 GCA_002159075.1 Bacillus thermozeamaize | reverse complement strand
CCTCGTGAACATGAACGGGAATTCGTACCGCATGAAAGAAACGAAGGAGTGGCTTGCTAAACAAAAGCTGACTGAATAACCGAATGGTCATTTCCGCCACTGGTCACTCAAAGGTGGGGGAAAATTAAATGAGCGAATGGCGGATTTTTGAGTTGACAAATACACCGAAAACAAAAAGTTCAATCCGCAAGGTAGACATGCCCGTCTGGTACATGGCTGAAATGGAGCAATATAGAAACGAATGGGAAAAACAAAAAAAGGCCGCCACAGATAAATGGCAAGGCGGTGACTATCAATATGTATTCCACAACATGGGTAAGCCCCTGTATCATACGACACCGACCACATGGTGGAGACGATTCATCGAACGGCATGGCCTGAGATATATCCGTTTCCATGATTTGCGCCACAGTGCGGCAACGTTGTTGATTGAGGCTGGAGAATCTCTCAAGACCATCCAAGAACGACTTGGGCACTCACGATACCAGATCACGGCTGATATATACGCCCATGTCACACGTAAGGCGAGCCGTGAAGCGGCCAACAAGCTTGAAAAATTTTCTCCTCAGTAGTTTGTCCCCAATTTGTCCCCAAGACATGAAAAAAGTCACTCGCCAGAGTGACCCTGTTACTCAAAAACCGCTTTATATCAATGTTTTTATGGTGGAGGCGATGGGAGTCGAACCCACGACCTCTTGAGTGCGATTCAAATCCGCACCCATTTTTTGGATATAGTTAATCATTAGAACCCTTGATTTATAAGGGTTTTTTCTTTTCTCTCCTTCGCCAATACGAGTCATTTTTCGGTGACACGAGTAGATTTTGGCACCACTTTGGCACCAACTTGGCACCAACTCTTCATCAAGAAAGGAACCATATTTCAGTAGGATTTACTAATCTTCGCTCCACAACCCGCCCGGGTCGCTCGTTTCGTCTCCACAGCATCCATCCCAAAGACCGCAAACAAAGCATTTCCATTTGGCTTTCCACCATTTTAACTCATGACCGCAAACCGGACATAACGGATTTTCATTCTTCATTTAAAATCCCTCCCAAATATCCCTGATTTCCTTTCCCATGCTTCAAGCAACTTGATCTTTTCAGGATTTTCCCTGTTTCCATTCGATGTATTTTTGTTCCGCCAACTTTTCCAGTACATTGTCACCGTATCATTTCGGGCGAAACGTACGCTAAGACACATTTTAGACACAAATTAACCGGCGCCCCGTACGCTAAAGGATAGCCGGTTTGTTTTTGGGATTACAAGGAAAATCCAGTATACTTTATTTATCGAAAAATCAAGATTATCTAGCAGATACTCCTCCGTCAATCACCATAATGTGTCCTGTTATATAGCTAGCTTCGTCTGAACACAACCAAACCACCGAATGGGCAATTTCATTTGGATCACCAATTCGATTTATTGGTATTTGAGATTCATATTGGCTTATTGTCATTCCTGTTTTGTTGATTACCTGTTCTAGCATCGGTGTACGAATAGCCCCCGGACATACTGCATTGATACGAATATTGGATTTGGCATATTCAAGAGCAGCGGATTTGGTTAAACTGATGACGCCGCTCTTGCTTGCCGAATAAATGGCTGCGTTTGGAGTGCCAGTTAAACCATTGATCGAAGAGATATTCACAATCGCTCCAGAACCTTGCTTTAACATCTGATGAATTTGGTATTTCATACAGAGCCAGACACCTTTAAGGTTAATTGCCAGAGTAAAATCAAAATCTTCTTCTGTAACATCTGCCGTGGGGATCAATTTTCCGCCTATACCCGCGGCGTTGCACGCAAAGTCCAGACGCCCAAATTGATCTATGATTGTTTGTATCATCTTTCTGACTTGTTCATCTGAAGAGACATCCGCTTGAACTGCAATTGCTTCTCCACCCAAATCCCTAATCATTTCTTGTGTCTCTACAATCTTTTCTCTTGTGCGTCCAACGATAACGACTTTTGCCCCTTTCTTTGCAAAAGCTAATGAAGTTGCTCTTCCTATTCCAGAACCGCCACCTGTAACTAAAGCCACTTTACCAACAAATTGCTCCATCTACTCGTCCCCTTTTCTTAATAGAATTTTTATTGCATATCAATAACTCTCAACCTTCTTTACAGGTTTAGGTTCATTATCACGTCATCCATTATCTACCAGACTTTCGCTTGAAGGATGTGGTAAAGAATTCTAGATAATTCGATTGTATCAAAAAAGCCCGGCGTATGTGCCGGGCCATCTATCAAATCTCAAACGCAACATGCGTTTTTTCATCCGTGAAATCTGATGCCTTGACAACACGATCAGAAAATTTCTCAACGGTTACAGTCATTTCATCCCCAAGCACAATGCTGAGGAGACTAAAATCTTTTTCTTTCTTGGATTTATGGAAGTACTCCAGAAATTGATCACTCACATAGTCCTCCCCATCTGTTACAAAAATGATGTCCGCTTTCTTGAACCGACTTTTGTTGATAGTCCGTAGTGCGGTATCCAAAGGAGCCTCGAAATCTGTTCCACCACCTAAGAATTCAATCGCCAGTTTAACCATTTCATTTATTGATATTTTTCCCTTCCTGTATATTTGCTGTACAACACTAAAGCTGTAACTGAAACGAATAAGAGAAAAGTCTCTTCTTTGTTTTCTTGCGATGGACATCAGGGCTAATGCAAAACCTTTAGCTTGGATGTCTCTGGAACCCATCATGCTGTCAGATTGATCCAAGCAAAGGACAATCGGACCCTTTCCCAGCTCTTCCTTTCCGGTTTGTTCATATTGCATCGTCTGGCCTTCGGCGAACCGGCGCAGGAAGTCCATTCTAGTGGCTGGGGACATGTACATCCCAAGTTCCATCGGAAGAAGCCGCTCCACCTGATTGCCCAGTGTCACACCACTTCTTTCGATTGACTCACGGTGTTTTGACCGTTGCTTCTTCATCGCAATCTGCTTAAAGCGTCCGGCCCACATGGCGATTTGCTTCAGCTTTTGGTTGGTTACTAACACCTCGGCAAGCCGGATTTGATCCAGCAACGGCACTTTTTTCAGTTCCGCCTCACCGCTTCCGGGTTGGAGTCCACCAACCAGGGACTGCAGCGCTTCTTTTGTCTCCAACGTCTCCCGCATAGCCTGTTGCAGCATAGCCTCCAACATTTTCTTTTGCTCATGTGACTGTTGCTCCAAGGCATTGGCGACTTCCTGCATGGCCATGTTCAGCGCATCCTGCCGTTTTGTTCCTTTCTGCTGGCCGCCACCTTGTCCCGCTTCTCCCTGATTGTTGCCCTGGTCCGATTTCATCTTCTTCCGTTTCCTTGCCTCCATCGCTTTTCTGGCTTCCTCCATCGCCTTTTGCATCGCCTTCTGGGCTTGTTCATCCAAAGTTTGAAGCCACTTATAAACAGCTTTGGAAAACTTGATGGTGCCGATAGCAGACATCAAGTCGTCCAGCCGTGTCAGTTCCCGTTTGGATTGAAACAAATCGTCATATAGAATCCGTTCCATGATGGCCCTGTTCGCCTCCAGCCCTTCATCTACTTCATTCTTCAACCGGGGATCCATTTTGTACAGACCGGCCCAAATGTCCCCCATCAATGAAGCAAAACTGGGGAGCAATCCGCTCCCCATCCGTTCAATTTCCTTCAGTTTTTGTGACATTTTCCGTATTTCCTGGTACCGCCTCCGGTCGAAGGAGTCGGTATTCAGGACGGATTTGTTCTTGAACACCATTGATCCCCCCTTAAAGCCCGATTGCCCCGACAATGGTATGGGCAATCTTATCCCTGTTCCGTTTCAATCTCAGTTGCAAACTTTCGATTTCCTCACGTCTCCCCGGATATTTGACTGAAAGTTGCTCCAGTTCCCTCTCCAGCGTCTTCATCTTTTCCGCCGCTTCAACGGCTTCGTCGGTGGATGTGCTGTTTGTGATTCCGTTGAGGATCTCCTGGGCTTCCGCGGAAATCCGTTCAAGCGCGGCAGTGACCTTGTCCTGCGCAAGCTCCCTTACAATCTCCGTCACTGCCTGTTTCTGTTCCGGCGTTTCCCAAAGCGCATTGGCGAGAAGGAGAATGTCCTCCACCCTTACTTCCTGACGTTGCTCCAGCATCGCCTTAGCCTGCAACAGTCCAAGCGACTGCTTGAATCGGCGATCCGAAGGATGAATGCCTTCGTCCCTCAGCTTCTGGCGAATCTCAAACAGCGTGTCGAACACCTCATACGGAATGCTCACCATCTCGGCGAAGAATTGCATGTTCTGCAATTCTTCAAGAGTCAAAGACGGTGGTGTCTTTTCGTTCCCGCCGGACTTGAGCATGTTCAGGAAACTGTCTTTTTCACGGATGTAGTCCAGTTCAAACCTCAGAAGAAACCTGTCGAACAACGCCTCAAGCCCTTCCCCTTCCTCCGGGTATTCATTGGAAGCTCCCACTATGGTCATGAGCGGCGTCTGCATCGGATGGCCGTTGTTGTAAAATATCCGTTCATTGATCAATGTAAGCAAACTGTTCAGTATGGCGGAATTCGCCTTAAACAGTTCGTCAATGAACGCAACATGCGCCTCCGGCAGTTTCCCGGCGGTGTTCCGTTTGTACACGCCTTTTTCCAGTTCCTTCAGCGACACCGGGCCGAACAGTTCTTCCGGTGTGGTAAATCGTGTCAGGAGCCACTGAAAATAGTTGGCTCCCTGGATGATTTTCGCCAATTCCACCACCAGGGCAGACTTGGCCGTCCCCGGCGGCCCTATGAGAAGCACATGCTGACGCGCCAGAAGCGCGACCAGCATGGCGTCAACGACATTTTCCCGCTCCATGAATTTTCCGGTAAGATACGTCTTGATTTCCACGAGTTTTTTAAACACCTTGATCCCCCTTCTGTTTCTCAACTTTCTTGACCACCAGCTCAATGAACGACCTGACGGTCATTTCTCCCATATCCATGACTTCATCTCCATCAAAAGTGATGCCAAATTCTTTTTCCAAATCGGCAACAATTTCCCAAAACTCTTCATCCGTACCATAGGTATACATCAACGAACGCGGCGAAATGGGCGCGTTCGGAAGGCATCCGTCGCTCCGGTGCCGTTGGATGGCTTCCAGGACTTTTTTTGTGACATCCATTTTCCACATTTGCATCGATCCTTTCTGAAAAACTAAATAGGCCAAGAAAATCCCCGATAGGGGATAACTCTTGGCCTTTGAAAATAATGCGTCTTTTTTACAAATGTGATTTTAAAATCCAAATGTTTTCTTAAGAAACTTGTAAAATTCCTGTTCTGTTTTTACTGGTTGCTTTTTAGGTGGATTTATTTTCCTTACTGTACACCCCCATACTTTTGGGGGTTTTTCAGCAACAGCAATCCACCCAAGTCCAGTCCACCCGAATCCTGCTTTTTGGAGTTCTGATTTATGCCGCCCCGTTAGCTTACCGCCTTTTGGTTTGGCTTCATAATAATTCGGCATACTCTTTCACCTCTTACAAGTAATCTTGACCAAGAGCATCCCCAACCAGAGACAACTCTTGGCCGATGCTTACTCCCCGCACGTCCGTTGTCCGCAATGTGGGCAACGGACACACCCGGGGATACGGTCGTTTTCCAGCGGAACGGGAAAGACCGTTCCACAGATGTAGCATTCGATGACAACCGTTCCTTTTTCTTGCATCATAACCTCCCCCATATCACATCGACCGCACCACAAGAGCGATTCGCTCCCGTAAATGGTCAATGTATCTTTCCAGTTTCTCCACATCCTGCGTGACGATGGCGCGGTAATGGTTGAAGTCCGCCACCACCCGCTTGGCATCGTCCAACAGTGCTTTGACCCGCCCCTTCTCAAGCTCACCCCCAAGTGCCAAGTCACATTCACTGATGGTGTTCTGAAGGTGAGCCTCCAGTTTGTCAAACAGCATCCGCTGGTTGTCTTGTGTATCAATCAATGGGACTTTGTACATCTCTCCCTTTTCCAGCGAGCTGACAAACGTGCACAACCTGGCGAGCTGCTCTGAATGGGCTGAAGGGATGAAGTAAACCCCACCGTTGGGCCGTACCGGAGTGGGCGACATGGATTTTAAAATATTCATGACCATCACGCGGATGGCCTGTGCGCTGTAGTTTTCGCAATATAACGCGAACAGTTTGGCGGCCTCCAGCGCCAACTGTTCCGCTTTCGGGTGCTGGGCGGCAATCCGGATGTCCTTGGACTCCTTATTTAAAATCAGGATGGCCGCCTGCCCGTCGTATGACAGGCGTTTCCCTTTCTGGTCCACGGTTTCCTGGACGATATTCCGTTGGACCACCTTGTGGTCCGAATACACTTCGCGCACCAGAAAGTTTTCAAACACATTCGCCTGGGACGTGGGATTCTTGCGGACTTCCACGTCTTTCGTGGCGCGCCGGAAGGCGTCCGACACGCGGATTTCATTCGGCATCCAACCTTCGTCCAGGCCGGCGTCCAGGAGCTTTTTCCGCAGATCGTCCCGGCCAATCAGGTGTTCGGAGATCGAATACCAGGTCAAGTGGCCGATGATCCCCTGCTCTTCCTTTTGGATTGCCGCAACGTTTTCCAATACCATGCTCACCTTTCATCGCTCCTTTCGTTTTTAATTCATTCAGAATCAACTATTCATTTCTGAACGGAAATTGTTCCTAATCAGATACCGCAAACCGATGGACAGTGTGGCAGCGTCGATGGGATTTTCCACATCGACGTATTCCATCACGTCCATGTAATTCACGTCACCGGGCACGTAACCACAACGGGAATGGTTGGTTACTGCCACCAGGTATCCGTGTGCCGTGTTCACCAGATACACGTTGAAACTTGTGGAACGACCAGTGATTTCGAAAGTGCCATCATGATTCGCAAAAACGTCTACTTCCCATGTCTCACCTTTGAATTGACAATACAGGGTGGCCAGATGTTCTCTTCTCAACGTCTTTCCCTCCCTTTAATAATGTAAAAAGCCGGATTATCCCTTTTTTGGGAAAATCCGGCTTTGCTTTTCAACACACCATTCAGTCTTCATCCGGCAACATGATGGTGATTACCGGCTCCAACTGGTCATCAGGATGGCAAAGTGCTTTCAGCGAGATTTCTTCTCCGCTGATAAGCACTTTGAAGCGGATTTCGTTTGTGCTCTGCGAGGACGTTTTGATCGCCAAATACAGGATGAACAAAACGTCCCACAGACGCCCGTCCTCGCTTTGTCCCATCAATTCCTCTCCAGGGGATGGGGTGATGAGTCCGTAAACGCCCCTTGTGATGGCCACCGGATACCGAAATCCGGCTTCGCGGGCCATTTCCGACACATCGATTAACACGCCATCTGCAATGGCCTGTTGGCGGGTGTATCGGTGAATGAACATTTTTATTTGCCCCTTTCAATTTCAAAAATAAAAACCAAGAGCATCCCACACGGGATTCCCTTGGTTCTTTAAAAGCTGTGGCATATAGCCGCAGTTAGAATTTTTTCCTTGAAGCACGTCTTGTTTTCATCGGCTCGAGAATGATGCCAGCTTTTTTTGAATCGGCAATCAAACGTTCGGTACTCACATTTTTGTAATATTGATCCATTTGTTTGGACCATCTACGCAAGGTTTGGATGCTGGCCATTTTTCAAATCACCTTTTCTCATTTTGCTGAATCCTTAATTAATGATTATATCATACCCCGCTCTTTCAAGCTGGAATATGCGCTATCCCCGATCACGATGTGATCGAGAACCTCAATCCCAACGGTTTTCCCGACCTCAACCAGCCGTCTGGTTACATCTAAATCCTCAGGGCTGGGAGTGGGATCGCCGCTTGGATGGTTGTGTGCGCATATGATGGAGGCGCAATTTCGCTTGATGGCCGCCCGGAACACTTCCCGCGGGTGAACGATGGAGGCGTTCAGACTGCCCACGAAGATCGTCTCATGGGCAATCACCTGTTTTTTTGTGTCCAGGAGCAGGACGACGAAATGTTCTTGTTTAAGGTGGCGCATCTCCTCCATCAGGTATTGCGCGGCATCCTCAGGAGTGCGGACGATGTACGGCTGGCCCTTCTGGCTGGAGGCAAGTTTCCTTGCCAGCCCAAAGGCCGCAACAATCCGCTCCGCCTCCTGTCGCATCAGTCCTTCCGCCATCAGCTCCGAGACGGACATCTCAGCCAATATTCGGACGCCAATGGCTGAAAGCTTCCCGCAGATTTCCGGCGTCGCTCCTTTGCCGATCAGCACAGCCAACAGGTGCTGGAGATCGGCGTCCGCGGCGTAATACGCGACTGCTTCCCTAGCAACGTCGATATACATATCCCCCTCCTCATCACAAACCCCAGGCCCCCGGCGGGGCACAAGGGTTTGTGCCACCGCCACTTTGAAGCCCGGGTGGAGGGCGTTAGCTGGTTATCTTTTTCATAATTTCGTCCACTTGTTCATAAAGGGATTCGATGTCCCCGTTGTTATCGATGACATAATCCACCCTAAATCCATCAACGTAGTTTTCTGTCTCGTGTCCCAGGTCTTCCTCTCTAAACACATCACCGTTGTCCATCATCCGTTTCCTGCGGACTTCATCATCCGCGTCAACCTTGATGATGACAAATCCCCTCTCACGGCAAGCCGCATATTCGTTCGGCATGCGCAGGTCGGTGATGACGATGTTCAAGTCATCCTTGAAGTGATCGATCCTGTTTAGCGTTTTTTCCACCCAAACATCTGGATCGATCTCTCTCATTTTCTCACCAACCTGTTGGAGAATTTCCCTATCCTTTCCCTTTCCAAATCGCCAAGGAAATATATCCTTGGCGATCCGTTTGATGTCATCCGAAAAGGCAAACGGGACGTAACCATATTTCTCGTCAAGATATTTAGCGACCGTGTTTTTCCCCGACCGTGCCTTTCCGGTAAGAGCTATTGGAGGCTTGACCGCGGATTTTTCTTTTATAAAAATCTCGTGGTGGGATGAATCATCCATTACCTTCTCCCGTGTTTCGTGGGTAAGGTAATATTTGATCCGATTCTCCCACAATTTCTCCTCGAGCACCCGAAACTGGCCATCATCGTCATAGTAGGCCAGCGTGTCTCCGAGTTCTTCAGCGGCATCCCAAATGTAGTAACCGTATTCTCTCCAGCTTCTTGTTCCGTGCCAGTTTCTGAATTCTTCTCCCTTGTTTTTCCTTGCTTTCACAAAACGTTCTAATACTTCTCCGTTTACTTCGATGAAGGTTCCATTTGGTAGCAAAACCGCATCATAACTTTCATTTGTAATGTAAGTTGCTTTCATTCCAATCACCCCACCTTTTTAAGTAAATCGTCATCTTTTTTCAGACGAAGCCCAAAATGGGCTTCAGCCAGTTGCAGCACCTCATCCCGTGCCTCCATCCGACAAACAATGCGGCACGTCCGATTTTCCTTGACGTATGCCGGGAAAAACCGGCCACTCTTGCGAAGATGGTGATAGGTCAACAAGACTGCCTGCCGGACGGCTGTTGACAGGTCCGCCGCATACGTGGTGTCCTGCCCTCGGAAAATCACAGCGAAATGTCTTTGGTGATGGCTTCTAGGACAGGCGTCATAAAGATAGCTCTTAAGCAAATTTTCCATCTTGTGCATTTTTCAAAACCCCTTCCTTTTCCAGAGTTGGTGGTTCACTTTTTCCTGGCCCGAAAACTTCTTGTGACCCGCTTTTCTCCGAAACTGGACAAAGCCTGATCCGACCAGCCGGTCTTTTTAAGGTTGGCGGCGGTGATGCCAAGAAGTTCCCAGGGATTCACGCCTTCAATGGCCAACTCCTGACACAACTCCTTCAGCTTTTCCGGGGTAAACTTCCAGCTTTCACTCTCGACCCACCACCACACCTGGTCAACCGTTTCCACCGGCTTGCCGGTCTCTTCCACATACCTTTTCAGCGACTCTTTCATCGCTTTGACGACGGCTTCAAGCCGCTCAATCTCTTGAGCAACTTTCACCGCCTCTTCGGCAGTTTGGATTTCCGTCATCATGGCGACAGTCATCGTTCATTCTCCTCCTTTAACTCATTGAAAGTTCTCCAAACCTCTCTGATGGTTGGATAGGCCCCAACCACCAAAGGGAGCGCCAACCATAGCCACAACAGGTATTTCATCTCCATCAGGAATCCCTCCCAAAAACGCAAAAAAGGCGTGTTCACCCATCACGGGTAAATACGCCTCTTTTCTAGAAGCAGTTAGATTTTCTGAAATCGCCGTACCGCTACTATCCGACCTTTATCATCCCAGATAGCTGATTCGGAGCCTGTATCAGGAGAAAAAATCCTCCCGTTTACCACCAGCTCCTGCAGCTCCAAGGTGGACACGTTGTACACCGCATCCTTTACTGTCGGGACGACCTTCGACCTCCCCGAACACCGTCTTCAACACAGGGATTTCATTTACTTCCCCTATCACCTCTGTTAGGGAAGCGACACGTGAAACAATTCCTGATGGTTTAAAGGCAACATCTTTTTCCCTTTCACGGTAATTCGATGAGGGGTCAAGCTAATGATGCTTTTCATGATTTCGCCCGTATCTGACGGGCTTCACCTCCTTCTAATTTTCAAAAACAAAAAGCCGGATCACTCCTTTTTGGAGCAAATCCGGCTTCTTTTTTCTTATGGCACACGCATACCACCCTGAATTTGGCATGCGCATCCTTTTCTACAACCACTTCCTGTCGTCACCTGACGCTTGTTAGGCGGACCAGGCCGTACAGTCATCCGGGCCGGTGTCGCCATTGCCGGCCGTCCCTTCCTCCCCCAAGACAGCACCGCCTGCATAGGGAATCCCGCATGGCTGCAAGAGGGTTCAAGGGCTTTCCCTGTCGCGGAACAGGGAACCATGCGTCCAACCTTCCCGAAAAGGGTACGTTGAATAAAAAAGAAACACCTTATGGAAACATTATCTCATGGGTGAAAAAGGAATGCAAGGGATTTGGGCAACATTGACACTCTTACGGCTAAAGCCACGTGGGACTCTCGGGAACAGCAACCCAACAGGTTGCTTATTTATCGAACTATCCCCGTTGTCCTACAGTTCGGTTGACTAGCCTGCAAAAGGCGCATTCCTTCTTTCAAAATGTTCCTTGTGGTATTGCTGTCTCTGTCATGGTGGGTGCCGCACTTCGGGCATGTCCATTCCCTCAATGCCAGGCTTTTCACTTCCCCGTTGCGATGGTTGCAATGGGAACAAAGCTGGTGGGTGGTTCACGCGGCGGCGATCAGAATGCCGGGAACCACGTTACACCCCCATCCCATGACTCGTAAATGTTGGCATGATTGTCGATAACTTTTTTAGGGTTGTTCGGAACGGTGACCAGCCCCATAATATCGCGCTCCTTGGTATCATCGCTGACAGGTCTTCACTCCTCTTCACCCAGACCGCGTTTAAAGAGGTTCTCATGTGTACCTAAGAGAAAAGCACCTTGACGATTGGGGTCGAAGTCCAGTGTGTGAATAACGGAAAAGGGCAATTTGGGTGTACTTACCTGGACGTTACTTTCCCTCCCATTTCCCGTTTGTTTATATGATATAAATAATTATAAATAATGAAAAAATAATGAAAGAATAAAACTTGCATCCAGCGCCAAAATGAGAAAGCCGATCAAACTATTGAGGATTTATCGGAATGCGGGAGTAGATGTTTTTCTTTTCGTTGGTTTTTTTGATGGCTTTGCCAAATTTTGTTCCTCCCTCCTCGATTTTATGTTTATGATTCGTTTTTCGGACAGCCTTCCTTAAGTATAACGGCTGATTATGTGGAATGTGTGAAGGGAGGGTCATCATCACAACTTCTTCACAGTTAGCAGATATACTTTTGTCGAAGAAATGGAGGATGCTTATAATGTCGACGATGATCTTCAGGTAACGTTTAAAGAAGTCCTGGAGAACATCTTTAAGAATTATGACCAGGATCGCCAGGCAATGCGGTACCTATGCCTGTTGAATTGAATCCTCCTAATGACTATGACCCCATCCAAACAAAACTGGTCATCAAAGGAGACGGGCCCCCGTGGATAGCGGCTTACCGAGACTACTTTTCAGCGAACTGCTTTAAGTGCGGACGAAGAACAATCTGTCGCTGAGGTGAGAAGAGAACGTGTTGTATTATTGGTTTTCGCAGTTCAGTGCGGTCGTCAGCCAACCTATTTTTGCCATCACGGAGATGACGGATGTAACTTTGCTTACAGCTCTCCTTCTAGGTCTCGTAGGAGCACTCGCACCATGCCAAATCTCAGCCAATATCGGCGCAATCATCTACTTTGGGAACCGCCAGGTACAACAGAAACTTGCTTTGAGTGAGGTTGTTCTCTATTTGCTGGGAAAGGTAGCGGTGTTTGCCGTTTTTGGTCTGTTGTTCTGGTTGATAGGGCGCAACATCTCTGCCCAATCAATTCCCCTGTTTGTCTGGGCCCGCAAACTGGTCGGCCCTTTACTGGTTGTCATGGGACTTTTCATGCTCGGGTGGGTACGGTTGCCAGGGAGTGTGGGGTTGAAGTGGTCGGCTTCCCTCAAACAGCAGGCAAAGCGCCTCGGTGGGAAAACGGGAGCGTTTTTTCTAGGGGTGTCTTTCAGCCTGGGTTTTTGTCCTACGATGTTTTGGCTCTTCTTCGGACTGTTGATGCCAATGGCTTTGAATTCCCGTGCCGGTGCGCTCTTGCCTCCTGTTTTTGCCCTGGGAACGGCGGTACCTTTCTTGCTTTTTTTGGGATTGTCTTATGGTTTCGGGATAGACACTTATGTAAAGAAGGCCAAAGTCATGGGAAGAAACGTTCAGGGGCTGGCCGGGGCTGTCTTTATACTATTGGGAATTCTGGATACGCTAACGTACTGGACAATCAATATATAACGAGTTAAAGCGCAAAAGGCGCAAAGATGTCTGGCTATGAAACGGAAAGGAAACTTGTGGGGTGGGGATGAGTTTGAGTTGGTGGTTTCCAAAGCTATATGATCACTTGATGGAGCCGCTTGAGCGCAGTGGGTTGCGGAGAATCCGGCAGCAGTTGTTGAAGGAGGCCCAGGGAAAGGTATTAGAAATCGGTTCGGGTACAGGAGCGAACTTTCCTTTCTACGACCCAGTGCGGGTACAGTGTGTTATCGCAGTCGAGCCTGCAGAGCAGATGCGCAGGCGTTCCTTAGCCAAAATAGAGCAGGCTGCTGTGCCTGTGGATGTGGTTGCCGCGGGTGCGGAGAACCTGCCCTTTCCCGACGCGTTCTTCGATACCGTGGTGGGTACATTGGTTTTTTGCACGATCCCCGATCCAGAGAAGGCATTGCAAGAAGTCCGGCGCGTCTGTAAACCGGGCGGAAAGGTTTTGATTTTTGAACATGTTCGGCTTGAGAGTCCCTTCCTTGCTCGTTTACAGGACTTGCTGACCCCGGTGTGGAAGCGATTGTGCGATGGTTGCCACCTGAATCGGAACACGCTGCAATTGGTGAGACGTTCAGGATTGCAAGTGAAGCGGGTGGAATCCTTTTACCGAGATCTATTTTTAGTAATAGAAGCAGTTAATCCTCCTTTAGGTCATTGACCTTTTTATTTTGGTAAACGAATACTCACTTTTGTGCCATTGTCGCTTTCGATCCACACCGATCCACCATGTGCATCAACCAGTTTTTTGACGATCGTAAGGCCGATGCCGCTGCCTCCCCATTTTCTGTTCCGCGATTTATCCGCACGGTAAAAACGTTCAAAAACATAGGGCAAATCCTCCGGTGCGATGCCAGGCCCCGTGTCTTGCACGGTGATCAGAACCGAACCGTTCTCGTCCTTTACCTGTATTTCGACTCGCCCGCCTTCGGGAGTAAATTTGAGGGAATTGCTTAAGACGTTGACCAGAATCTGAATCAACCGATCCCGATCCACGTTCAAACAGAGGGCAGGGTGCGGTTTCACCTCAAGCCGGACACCTTTTTCCAGGAAAGCTGCCGATACAATGTGTACGCTTTGTTCGATGAGCGCCGTAAGATTTTCCGGTTTCCTGTGAAGACGGAAATGGGGAGAGTCCATTTCCGTCAATTGCTCCAAGTCAGCAACCAACGTGATCAGACGTTCAGTTTCTTCATAACAGGAACGCAGCCTTGCAGGTGTCGGTTCCCATATTTGATCCAGCATGGCCTGAATATGACTCTTTAAGGTGGCCAACGGCGTCCGCAAATCATGGGCGATGTCCTGCGTCATGGTGATGCGAAGCTGCTCTTGTTGCTGCAATTGCTCCGCAAGGTGGTTTAGTGCCTTCCCCAGTTCCGAGAGTTCATCGTTCCCGGGAACGTTTGTTCGTACAGACAAATCACCCCGCGTGATTTTTTCCGCGGCCTTTTTCATTTCTATCAGAGGGGCGGAAAGGCGTTTCGCCAGATATAAGCTGATAATGACAGCGAGAACAATTGCACCGAGGAGCGTCCACATCATGGATTGAAGCAAGGCTTGTTCCAGATGAAAGGTAAGCCCTTGTAGATTGTGATCCATCCCATATTGTTCTTGATAAAGTTGAAAATGATAATGGGTTTCTGCCATCAGGCTGGTCCCGGCGAGAAGCAACGTTCCGACAACTACGCTCAGCAACACGAGCGACAAGCGATAGCGCAATCCGTGTTTCATTGGGAGCCTCCCGTAAAACGATAACCGATTCCATATACGGTTTGAATGTACTTCGGTTGTTTTGGATCCGGTTCGATTTTTTGGCGCAAATTTTTGACATGTTGGTCGATGGCGCGAACGTCCCCTTCGAAATCGAACCCCAACACCTTTTCCACCAATTCTTCCCGGTGAAACTGTCGTTGCGGATGCCGAGCCAGAACAAGCAATAATTTGAATTCGCTGGGGGTCAAATTGACCGGTTGACCGCAAAGAAACACCTTATGATGGACCGCATCGATCACCAATTCACCATCGTTGAAAGCGATGCGATCGGCGAGCGGGTGGTGATCGTCGCTCCGGCGGAGAATCGCCCTGACTCTGGCCACCAGTTCGAGGGGATCGAACGGTTTTATCACGTAGTCGTCAGCTCCAATGGTCAGGCCGTGAATCCGTGAGGATTTATCCACCTTCGCAGTAAGCATGAAAATGGGAACGGATGACAGTTGCCGGATCGTCTGGCATACTTGTTCACCCGGGATGTCAGGCAACATCAAATCGAGGATGACCAGGTCGACCCGTTCACTTCGGATGGTTTGCAGTGCTGCTGTTCCTGTTCCGGCTTCCAGCGTGCGAAATCCGTGCTTCTGAAGATAAGAAACAACTACATCACGAATCTTGTCTTCGTCATCCACCATGAGGATGGTTTTCATCATCGTCGTTCACCCTTCGTATATTGCCTTTTACCGTAATTATAATGACACAAATGGTGTCATCCAAACATAAACGGGAAACGGCGGACCTGCCGTTTCCCGCATGCTCAGTGGTTATTCTGGTTTGTTTCCGGCCTTTGGATCGGGAACGAAACCGGCTTTGTAATCCGTATATTTCACTTCTGTCACCATGCCGGCAGACGCGTGGTGCAGATCGTGGCAGTGGAACATCCAGTTGCCTTCGTTGTCGGCCTGGAAGGCGACAACGTATTCTTCTCCTGGTTTCAGATTCAACGTATCTTTGATGACGGGGGCACCTTCCAGCGGTTTACCGTTTTTGCTGAGGACCTGGAAGAAATGTCCGTGCAGATGCATCGGATGATCGTCGGTCTTGGAATTGTTCACAAGACGAACCTTTACGGTATCTCCTTTTTTGACTTTGATCGGCTCTGTTTCCGGAAACGTTTTTCCGTTAATCGTATAGACCGTATCGCCGTTCTTGTTTTCCGTGTTTAAATTCATCGTGTATTCCAGCGTGTACTTTTGATCCAGTGTAAAGTTCATCTTTCCGGCCTGTCCGTAGCGGCTGAGGTCCACCGCCGCCAATTGCGCCTTTTCGTTCGGCTGATCCGCCCCACCGGCAGACCCTTCATAGGCGATGATGGCCTTCATCCCTTTAACGGCTTCCTTGTCCCCGTGATCTTCGATAAACCATTGGCCGGGATTGTTGGCTTCGAATTCGATATCGTAGCGTTCCCCGGGTGCGATGGCAACAACATTGTCTTTTAGTACGCCCGGGGTGTTCAGCGGTTGTCCGTCGACAGCCGTAATTTTAAACTCATGTCCGTGCAGGTGGATTTGATGCGTGAGGAAGCCTGCGTTGATGAGCCGGATGCGCACTTTTTCCCCTTGTTTGACGGGCAGTTTTTCCACGAGCGAACCGGATTTCCCGTTGATCGTGAACAAATCGTACATGCTCATATCGTGTCCACCGTTGCCCATGTTGCCGTTGCCCATGTTCATTTGGCCGTGGTTCATGGATTTGCCGTTATCGTTGGACCCGTTCATATTCATATTGCTGTGGTCCATACCGGTCATATTTGAACCTGACATGTTGCCGCCGGACATGTTCATGCCGGCACTCATCCACTCATCCAAAATCAGCGTGTAATCGCGATCAACCTTGAGTCCGTCTTTGGGTTCCACGATCAATGCCCCGTACAGGCCGCGGTCGACTTGATTGACGCTGTCTTGATGCGAATGATACCAGTACGTTCCGGGCACGGTGGCTTTAAACTCATACGTGAAAGACTGCCCCGGTTGAACAGCGTTTTGCGTGACGCCCGGAACGCCATCCATCGCATTCGGAACAGGATAACCGTGCCAGTGGATGGAGACCGGTTCGGGCAGTTCATTTCTCAAGGTGATTTTGACAGTCTCTCCTTGTTTGACCCGGATTTCCGGACCAGGGACAGAGTTGTTGAATGTCCAGACGGGAAGCGTAACCCCCGGTGCCAGCTCTTGTTGGCTGGCTTTTGCCGTCAATATAAACTCTTTGCCGGTCATCACGGCCGTTTTGGTGGTTGTGCCCGCTTGCTCTTGCTCTTGATCCTGTTTTTGCCCCATCGTCATGCTTGAGTGATCCATGTTCATCGAATTTCCGCCAGAGTTGACACATCCCGTTAATAAAATGGCGATGGCGGCTATCGCTACGCTTATTCGTTTCCACCGCTTGCCCATGCTAGCCCTCCCCAATCTCATTTTTCTGTGGTTTTTTCATCATCGATCTTAAAACGAGATTGTGTAGAAGTTGTGAGTATTTCGTGGGGGAAAGATGTTGCAATCTGAATAAAGCATCATATGGTCCTCGTCGTATCCAACATATCCAAAACGAAAGCCAACTGAGCTTCACCACACTTTTATTTTTTTGAGAAACCTCTGTTCCTTTTGTTTTTTATCATAATGGGTATCAGCCAAGATTGATAACCAGTTCTTCGTTAAAAGTTTCATACGAAATAAAAATACCGCCTCTTGGCGGATAATGTTTAGATCGAGTTTCTTTGGCATTATGTTTAGAAATTACTTATTTAATTAAACTTTGCGTACAATATCCAGCCATTTTCACCTTTAACAGCGATATTCTCGCTACCAACTACTTGATATACCACCGTTCCAGGTTCTAAAAACACCGCGTCACCATCTTGCATTTTATAATCGGATGGTTTGCCGCTTCCCAAAATCTTGAATTTGATTTCTCCCAGTTTAATCCCTATGTTTTCTCCTGTAACCTTTTTGTCACTCTTAATGTATTGAGAACCGTTCCACTGAATAGCATCTACATAAGACCCTGAAGAAGATATAACAACGTCATCAATTTGTGCCTTCTTTCCACTCACTCCACCCAAATCCTCTCCTTTTTGTCCACAGCCGGCTGCAAGGGAAAAAGTCAAAGCAAGCAAGAAAATAATCATTAATCTCTTGTTCATTTCACTTTCACATCCAAACTTTATTGACGATAATTAAGAGGAAATTTGTTTCAGTCTTTTGTTGGTCTACAAAATGACATACCCCCTCCGTTGCAACCCTAACGAGGGGGTTATCTGCAGCAAAAGAACCACCTTTTAGCGCCTTATTACGCAGACATTTTGCGGCATTCCGCTGAGCATTTGCGGCAAAGTTCTGCACATTCCTGACAGTGTGCATCCTGGAATTTCGCGCACTCGGCTGCACAAGCCTCGCAAATCGTGGCACAAAGAGAGCAAATTTGCTGGGCGTATTTGCTGTTTCGTGACATATACTGAGCGGCTAGTGTACAAATGTCAATGCAATCACGAAGTAAATTGATGCATGTGACACGGGCTTGCACGTCAGGCTCTTTCAAACATGAGGACAGGCACTGTTCGCATGCTTGCACGCAATCATTACATAAATCAATGCACGTTTGCCATTTCGTTACTGATGAATCGATTGTCGTTGGCATTAGATCAACTCCTTATCAATTTTTCATCTGCAATATTACATTTCCTCTTAACCCAATTTTTATTTCCACTAAAAGTTTCCAGTCCAGGAAACCAAGATTCAGCGGAACAAGTATTTGAACGATGGCATTCTGGTTTACAAAAGCTGAGCAAGTCATTTCCTCGACTGGTAATGTGACTTATTATAATTGTTGTGTACCTTGTGCCATAACCTATCATCTCATTTGTATTTGTCAACTCAAAAATCCGCCATTCGCTCATTTAATTTTCCCCCACCTTTGAGTGACCAGTGGCGGAAATGACCATTCGGTTATTCAGTCAGCTTTTGTTTAGCAAGCCACTCCTTCGTTTCTTTCATGCGGTACGAATTCCCGTTCATGTTCACGAGG
>LZRT01000067.1 GCA_002159075.1 Bacillus thermozeamaize | reverse complement strand
GTTCCTGCATTTTGCGTAAGTACTCGCGACGGCTTTGTAGAGACATTCTCACGTCACATCCCCTCAGTAAGATTTTGACGTGAGCGATCCACAATCCTTTCGGTAAGATTTTACCTGAGTGATCGCGGGTAGTTGACACTCCCCTTCCCCTGATGCTACACTATCAAAGTATGCGATGATGCCATGCTTTGGAGGCTGATCATGTCTTTTGAAAAGATCAAACAGGCGGGTCAGTTCGTTGTCGGCGTGAAGCAGACGACCAAAGCGATCGAGCAGGGACGGGCGCGTGAAGTGATGATTGCCCGCGATGCGGAACACCGTGTTGTCGCGAAAGTGATTCAACTGAGCCAGGAAGCGGGGATTCCGATCACCTATGTCGACTCCATGCGGAAACTGGGGGAAGCATGCGGGATTGATGTAGGCGCGTCGACAGTGGCCATTATTGAGTAAAAGAGGGGTTGCGGCGCACCGGCGCAGCAGACCCTGGATTTTCTGTGCTTCCTGGAATGGCGCTTCCTGAAAATGTTTAGATGAACCGCCTGGATCTGTGGACTTGGCATGGAACGGCAAGCCGCCGGGAAAGAAGCAGATGGGTTTGGGAGGTGAACGAAATGCCTACAATGAATCAACTGGTTCGCAAAGGACGCAAGGCCAAGGTGGTCAAATCCAAGTCGCCCGCGCTACAAAAGGGCTACAACAGCTTCAAGAAGGTGCTCGTGGATCTGTCTTCGCCGCAAAAGCGGGGAGTTTGTACCCGTGTGGGCACGATGACGCCGAAGAAGCCGAACTCGGCTCTGCGGAAATACGCGCGGGTGCGCCTCAGCAACGGCATTGAGGTAACCGCTTATATCCCTGGAATCGGCCACAATCTGCAAGAACACAGCGTGGTTCTGGTTCGCGGCGGACGGGTGAAGGACCTGCCTGGCGTGCGGTACCATATTGTCCGTGGCGCATTGGACGCGGCGGGTGTGCAAAACCGGATGCAAGGGCGCTCCAAATACGGAACCAAGAAGCCGAAGGAGAAGAAGTAATCACTGGGAAAGGAGGGCGGATGCATGCCGAGAAAGGGACCGGTACCACGTCGTGATGTCATGCCAGACCCGATCTACAACAGCAAGCTGGTTGCCAGGCTGATCAACCACATCATGAAAGACGGCAAGAAAAGCGTCGCGCAACGGATTTTATATGAGGCCTTTGAACTGATTCGCCAGCGTACCGGCAAGGATCCGATGGAAGTGCTGGAACAAGCGCTGAAAAATGTCATGCCAGTTCTCGAAGTTCGGGCGCGCCGCGTAGGGGGAGCCAACTATCAGGTTCCTGTTGAAGTGAAGCCGGAACGGCGTCAGACCTTGGGATTGCGTTGGCTGGTTCAATACGCCCGGCTGCGGGGAGAGAAGACGATGCAGGAACGCCTGGCTGCGGAAATCATCGACGCTGCCAACAATACCGGCGCTGCGGTCAAGAAGAAAGAAGACACGCACAAGATGGCGGAAGCCAACAAAGCATTTGCCCATTATCGCTGGTAAGGCTTGCTCCGCGATACCCTATACGGAAGCGAAAGGAGAAGATAGAAAGTGGCAAGGGAATTCTCCTTGCAAAACACCAGGAATATCGGCATCATGGCGCACATCGATGCCGGGAAAACCACCACAACCGAGCGCATCCTCTTCTACACCGGGCGGGTGCACAAGATCGGAGAAACCCACGAAGGTGCTGCCACCATGGACTGGATGGAACAGGAGCAGGAACGTGGGATCACGATCACTTCGGCAGCAACCACCTGCCAGTGGAAAGGTCATCGCATCAATATCATTGACACCCCTGGCCACGTGGACTTTACGGTCGAGGTGGAGCGCTCCCTGCGGGTATTGGACGGTGCCGTGGCTGTTTTTGACGCCAAGGCTGGCGTGGAGCCCCAGTCAGAAACGGTTTGGCGCCAGGCGGATAAATACCATGTGCCCCGGATTGCCTACATGAATAAAATGGACACGATTGGCGCGGACTTTTTCAGCGCGATGGAATCGTTGCGCACGCGCCTGCAGGCCAATCCGGTCGCGATCCAGCTTCCCATCGGTGCGGAAGATACCTTTGTCGGGATTGTCGACCTGATTGCGATGAAGGCATACATCTACAAGGATGATCTCGGGAAAGAAATCGAAGTGACCGAGATTCCGGCAGAGCTTCAGTCCCAGGCGGAGGAATACCGCAACAAACTGGTGGAAGCCGTCGCCGAGCTGGACGAGGAATTGATGATGAAATACCTGGAAGGCGAGGAGCTGACGGAAGAAGAGATCAAGCGCGGCTTGCGGAAAGGCACGATCAACGTCGAACTGATCCCCGTTCTGTGCGGTTCCTCCTATAAAAACAAGGGTGTTCAGCTGTTGCTCGATGCGATCGTCGAATATTTGCCGTCTCCGTTGGACATTGCCAACGTCAAGGGCGTGACCCCCGACGGCGAGGAAGCCGAGCGGCATTCCGACGACAATGAGCCGTTTGCGGCTTTGGCGTTCAAACTGATGAGCGACCCGTACGTCGGAAAGCTGACCTACTTCCGGGTCTATTCGGGAACGCTCAATTCCGGCACGTACGTCCTCAATTCCACCAAGGGCAAACGGGAACGCATCGGCCGGATTCTGCAGATGCACGCCAATCACCGCGAGGAGATTCCGACCGTGTATGCGGGGGATATTGCGGCGGCTGTCGGCCTGAAGGATACCACCACCGGAGATACCCTTTGTGACGAAAAGGCGCCGATTATCCTCGAGTCGATGGAATTTCCGGATCCTGTGATCTCCGTCGCCATCGAGCCGAAGACGAAGGCGGACCAGGATAAGCTGGGATTGGCGCTGTCCAAGCTGTCAGAAGAAGATCCCACCTTCCGGACCCATACCGATGAGGAAACGGGCCAGACCATCATTGAAGGAATGGGTGAGCTTCACCTTGAGGTGATCGTGGATCGCTTGCACCGTGAGTTCAAGGTGGAAGCCAACGTGGGCAAGCCGCAGGTGGCTTACAAGGAAACCATCCGCAAGCCGGCCAAGGTGGAAGGCAAATTTATCCGTCAGTCTGGCGGACGCGGACAATACGGGCATGTCTGGATCGAGTTTGAGCCGCTTGAACGTGGACAAGGATTCCAGTTTGAAAACCACATTGTCGGCGGTGTGGTTCCGAAAGAGTATGTGCCGGCCGTTCAGGCGGGGATTGAAGAAGCGATGCAAAACGGCATCCTTGCCGGCTATCCTGTGATTGACCTGAAAGCCAAGTTGGTGGATGGATCCTATCACGAGGTCGACTCATCCGAAATGGCCTTCAAGATTGCTGCGTCGATGGCGCTCAAGGCGGCAGCCGCCAAGTGCGATCCCGTCCTTCTGGAACCGATGATGAAAGTGGAAGTGACCGTTCCAGAAGAGTACATGGGCGACATCATGGGCGACATCAATTCGCGTCGTGGCCGCATTGAAGGGATGGAGGCGCGCGGCAATGCGCAGGTGATTCGCGCCTACGTGCCGCTAGCCGAAATGTTTGGCTACGCGACGACGCTTCGCTCCAAGACGCAGGGCCGTGGCACCTATGTGATGCAGTTTGACCACTACGAAGAAGTGCCGAAGAGCATTGCTGAAGAGATCATTGCCAAGAACAAAGGTGCCTGACAGAGACTTCCGCCTCATGCGCGTCAACCATTCGCCGCCGCCTTGTCCGACATTTTCAGGCAGAAGGAGGCAGGGAGCGGGTTGGCCGCATGAAGGCTCCATGATCATATGCCACAAACAATCCATCTAATCGATGAAAAAAAGTCATTTTAAATAGTAAGGAGGAAACGATTCATGGCAAAAGAAAAATTCCAGCGCACCAAACCCCACGTCAACGTAGGAACCATTGGACACGTTGACCATGGAAAAACCACGCTGACGGCTGCAATCACCCACGTTTTGGCGCGTCAGGGCAAGGCGCAGGCGTTTGCCTACGACCAAATCGACAAGGCGCCGGAAGAGCGTGAGCGCGGGATTACCATCTCCACATCCCACGTGGAATATGAAACAGATAATCGTCACTACGCACACGTTGACTGTCCGGGACACGCCGACTACGTGAAAAACATGATCACCGGCGCCGCCCAGATGGACGGTGCCATCCTCGTCGTGTCCGCTGCAGACGGCCCGATGCCGCAAACCCGCGAACATATTCTGTTGTCCCGCCAAGTGGGCGTGCCGTACATCGTCGTCTTCTTGAACAAGTGCGACATGGTGGACGACGAAGAGTTGCTGGAACTGGTTGAGATGGAAGTGCGCGACCTGCTCAGCGAATACGACTTCCCGGGCGACGAGATTCCGGTGATCCGCGGTTCCGCTCTGAAAGCTCTGGAAAATCCGGACAGCGAGTGGGGCGAGAAGATCATCGAGCTGATGAAAGCGGTGGATGAATACATCCCGACGCCGCAGCGGGAAATCGACAAGCCGTTCATGATGCCTGTCGAGGACGTGTTCTCCATTACCGGTCGCGGTACCGTGGCCACCGGACGCGTGGAGCGCGGTGTTGTCAAGGTATCGGATGAAGTGGAGATCGTCGGTCTCTCCGATGAAATCAAGAAGACGGTGGTCACCGGTGTGGAAATGTTCCGCAAGCTCCTCGACCAAGCGCAGGCCGGCGACAACATCGGCGTGCTGCTGCGCGGTATCGACCGGAAGGAAGTAGAGCGCGGACAGGTTATCGTCAAGCCTGGCAGCATCAAGCCGCACACCAAGTTCCAAGGTGAAGTTTACGTCCTGACCAAAGAAGAAGGCGGCCGTCACACCCCGTTCTTTAACGGCTATCGCCCGCAGTTCTATTTCCGTACCACTGACGTGACCGGCGTTGTGAAACTGCCGGAAGGCACGGAAATGGTGATGCCGGGGGACAACGTCACATTGAGCGTTGAGCTGATTGCTCCCATCGCTATTGAAGAAGGAACCCGCTTCGCGATTCGTGAAGGCGGCCGGACGGTCGGAGCCGGTGTTGTGACCAAGATTGAAGCCTAAAACATCAACAGAATGAACGGGAAGCCGGCGGCGATGAGCACCTGCATCTTGCAGGTGCTCTTTGCATGTACAAGCTTGGAGCAAGTCCCGGAACTTCTCTTGCGTGTACCCATCTCTTCCGATATAATGTTGAATGTTGGTCTCTACGGGACGCGATGAAGCGGGAGGTTGCCGACACGCCCGGGTGCATTGTCATGGGCAAGGGAAATTTCCGCAGAGTATGTCCGTTTTTAAAATGGGCGAAAAGGAGGGACAGACATGGCAAAACAGAAAATCCGCATCCGTTTGAAAGCTTACGATCACCGCATTCTGGATCAATCGGCGGAAAAAATCGTGGATACAGCCAGACGTTCAGGGGCACAGGTGTCTGGGCCGATACCACTGCCGACGGAAAGGTCTGTCATTACGATTTTGCGGGCGGTTCACAAATACAAAGATTCCCGTGAGCAATTCGAGATGCGTACCCACAAACGGCTGATCGACATCATCAGCCCGACGCCGCAGACGGTAGACGCACTCATGCGTTTGGATTTGCCTTCTGGCGTCGACATTGAGATCAAGCTCTAAAGAACAATGTTGGTTATGGAGGTGAGACGAGATGATGAAAGGCATTTTGGGGAAAAAGCTGGGCATGACCCAGGTTTTCACAGAGGATGGGAACGTGGTTCCGGTCACCGTGATCGAAGCGGGGCCTTGCGTTGTCTTGCAGAAAAAGACGCCGGAAAAGGATGGATATGTTGCCATTCAGATCGGGTTTGAAGACAAAAAGGAGCATCGGGCCAACAAACCGGAAAAAGGTCATGCCGCCAAAGCGGGAACGACGCCGAAGCGTGTGATTCGCGAAATCAGAAACGTCGACCTGGACAGTTACGAGCTGGGACAGGAGATCAAGGTGGATATCTTTTCCGAAGGGGAACTGGTGGACGTCACCGGGATTTCAAAGGGGAAAGGTTTTGCCGGTGCGATCAAGCGGCACAACCAGTCACGGGGTCCGATGGCGCACGGTTCGAAGTATCACAGGGGCCCTGGTTCGCTTGGAGCGATTGCACCCAACCGCGTGTTTAAAGGAATGCCCCTGCCGGGCCGCATGGGCGGCGATCGGGTGACGATTCAAAACCTGGAAGTGGTCAAGGTCATCCCGGAAAAAAATCTCATCCTGGTCAAGGGCGCTGTTCCCGGAACCAGGAAATCCTATGTCACGATCAAAAGCGCCATCAAACAGGTGCAAAAACAGCAAGCGAAAGCGTAGTGCTCGAGAGAAAGGGGGATCCACATGGCGAAGGTGGCTTTGTACAGAATGGATGGAACGCAGGTGGGCGAGTTTGAACTGCGGGATGACGTGTTTGGCATCGAGCCCAACGAACACGTGCTGCATTCTGCAGTCGTCATGCAACTGGCAGGCAGACGCCTGGGAACCCATGCCACGAAAAACCGCGCTCGCGTCCGTGGCGGAGGCAAAAAACCGTGGCGGCAAAAGGGTACCGGCCGTGCTCGCCATGGCAGCATTCGCTCGCCGATTTGGGTAGGCGGCGGCACCGTATTTGGGCCGACACCGCGCAGTTACGCCATCAAACTGCCGAAAAAGGTGCGGCGCCTTGCGATCAAGTCGGCGCTGTCGGCCAAGGTTCGGGATAACCAGTGTCTTGTCCTGGAAGAGCTGAAAATGGAGCGTCCGCGCACCAAGGACATGGTCAACGTGCTGAAAAACCTGAACCTGGACAAAAAGGCGCTGTTTGTCAGCGAGAATCCGGACGAAAACCTGATCCTTTCAGCGCGGAACATCCCCGGTGTCAAAGTGGTGGGCATCGATGGGATCAATGTTCTGGACGTACTGCATCACGACCAGCTCATCCTGACCAAGGAGGCTGCGGTTAAAGTAGGGGAGGTGCTGGGAGGATGAAGACGCCGTACGACATTATCATTCGTCCTGTGATCACGGAGCGGAGCACGGATTTGCAAGAGATGAACAAGTACGTCTTTGAAGTGGATAAAAAGGCCAACAAGACCGAGATTAAACAGGCCATCGAAGCGATTTTTGGCGTCAAGGTGGCCAAGGTGAATACGGCTATCGTGCCGCGCAAGCCGAAGCGCTATGGACGGTACAGCGGATACACAAAAGAGTGGAAAAAAGCGATTGTCACACTGGCACCTGACAGCAAGAAGATCGAAATGTTCGAGGTCTAACGCAAGGCAAATCACGAGGAGGGAATCGCATGGCCATCAAAAAATACAAACCCACCTCGCCTGGCCGGCGGAACATGTCGGTTTCTGCCTTTGAAGAGATCACGACCGACAAGCCGGAAAAAAGCCTCCTGGAGCCGCTGCCGAAAAAGGCGGGACGCAACAACCAGGGGAAAATCACGGTTCGCCATCAGGGCGGTGGGCATAAGCGGAAGTACCGGATTATTGATTTCAAACGCAACAAGGATGGCATACCCGGACGCGTTGCCACCATTGAGTACGACCCAAACCGGACGGCCAACATCGCCTTGATTCATTACGCAGACGGTGAAAAACGGTACATCCTGGCGCCGGTCGGGCTGAAGGTGGGCGACACGATCATGTCCGGGCCGGATGCGGATATCAAGGTTGGCAATGCCCTGCCCATGAAGCACATTCCGGTTGGAACCATCATTCACAACATTGAATTGAGGCCAGGCAAGGGCGGCCAGTTGATTCGCGCGGCAGGTGCGGAAGCGCAACTGTTGGGCAAGGAAGGCAACATGGTCATCGTGCGCCTGAAGTCGGGAGAAATGCGTTACATTCACGGTGACTGCCGGGCCACCATCGGGCAGGTAGGCAACGTGGATCACGAGAATATCCGCATCGGGAAGGCAGGACGCGCGCGCTGGCTGGGCATTCGGCCGACGGTTCGCGGTTCGGTGATGAACCCCAGCGATCACCCGCACGGCGGTGGCGAAGGAAAGGCGCCGATTGGACGCAAGCACCCGGTCACGCCTTGGGGCAAACCGACGCTGGGATACAAAACGCGGAAGAAAAACAAGCCATCGGATAAATACATCATCCGTCGTCGCACCAAATAAGAGCGCCTGAAGACAGGTGCGGATCCAACTTAGAGACGATGAACGAGGGGAGGTATTGGCATGGGACGCAGTCTGAAAAAAGGCCCTTTTGTGGATGAACACCTGATGAAAAAGGTGCAGGAGTTAAACAGCAAGAACGAAAAGCGGGTCATCAAAACCTGGTCGCGCCGTTCGACGATTTTTCCGGAATTTGTCGGCCATACCTTTGCGGTGCATGACGGCCGCAAGCATGTGCCAGTCTACGTCACCGAGGATATGGTGGGGCACAAGCTGGGCGAGTTTGTGCCGACAAGGACGTTTCGCGGGCACGCCGGCGACGATCGGAAAACCGGAAAACGCTAATTTGAAACACAGCGAAAGGAGGTCGCTCGTAGATGGCAGAAAAGGTAGAAGAAAAGGTTGAAAAAGAAGGCGTGTCGGAAGCAAGGGCCATCGCTAGATATGTACGGATCGCGCCGCGCAAAGTCCGCTTGGTGGTCGACCTGATCCGGGGGAAACATGTGGCGGAAGCCCTGGCGATCCTTCGCCATACGCCGAAGGCGGCGTCTCCCGTAGTGGAAAAGGTGCTGAATTCTGCTGTTGCCAATGCGGCCCATAATTACAACATGAATCCCAATAACCTGTACATCTCCAAAATTTATGTCGACGAAGGCCCGACATTGAAACGGTACAGACCGCGCGCCATGGGACGTGCCAGCCGGATCAACAAGCGGACCAGCCACATTACCGTCGTCGTCAGTGAGAAAAAGGAGGGATAACTTTTGGGTCAGAAGGTAAATCCAAATGGATTGCGCCTTGGAATCATCCGCGACTGGGAATCGAAATGGTATGCGGACAAGGATTATGCCACCCTGTTGCATGAAGACATCAAAATTCGCGATTACTTGAAAAAGCGCCTGTATGAAGCCGGCATCTCCAAAATCGAGATCGAACGGGCAGCCAACCGTGTCAATGTAACCATTCATACGGCCAAACCGGGTATGGTGATCGGAAAAGGCGGCTCCGAAGTGGAGAACCTGCGGCAGGCTCTGACCAAAATGACGAACAAGCAGGTGCACATCAACATTCAGGAAGTGAAGCAACCTGAGCTGGATGCAACGTTGGTGGCAGAGTCCATTGCGCAGCAGCTGGAACGCCGGATCTCATTCCGTAGGGCAATGAAGCAAGCCATTCAACGTGCCTTGCGCGCAGGCGCCAAAGGAGTCCGGACCACTGTGAGCGGCCGTCTGGGCGGCGCGGAGATCGCGCGCAGCGAGGGATACAGTGAAGGAACGGTGCCCTTGCACACCCTGCGGGCCGACATTGATTACGGAACCGCTGAGGCACATACCACCTATGGCCGCATCGGCGTCAAAGTGTGGATTTATAAAGGTGAAATTCTTCCGGAACGAAACCGGCAACGGGTTGAAACAGAAAGCAAAAGCTGAAAGCTAAAGAACGGGGAAGGGGGTCAACCAGATGTTAATGCCCAAAAAGGTGAAATACCGCAAGGAACAACGCGGCCGGATGAAAGGGAAAGCCAAAGGTGGCACAGAGGTGGCATTCGGCGAATACGGTTTGCAGGCTCTGGAGCCCGCCTGGATCACCAACCGTCAGATCGAAGCCGCGCGGGTTGCGATGACGCGTTATATGCGCCGGGGCGGAAAGGTGTGGATCAAGATCTTTCCATCCAAACCAGTCACGGCAAAGCCGCTTGAAGTGAGGATGGGAAGCGGCAAGGGATCGCCCGAACACTGGGTCGCCGTTGTCAAGCCGGGGAAGATCCTGTTTGAGATTGCGGGTGTTCGCGAAGAAGTGGCGCGGGAGGCAATGCGCCTGGCATCCCATAAACTGCCGATCAAAACCAGGTTTGTCAAACGCAGTGAAATGGGTGGTGAGGCAGATGAAAGCTAATGAATTCAGGAACATGGCCACCAGTGAGCTGGAGCAACAGGTAAAGAAGCTGAAGGAGGAGCTGTTCAACCTTCGCTTCCAACTGGCAACCGGACAACTGGACAATCCTGCCCGCTTGCGTCAAGTGAGAAAAGACATTGCACGTGCCAAAACCATACTCCGCGAAAGGGAGTTAGGGATTCGCTGATGGCGAAAGGAGGAAATCAGGTGGCTGAAGAGCGTAACCGTCGTAAAGAATTGATCGGACGGGTGGTCAGTGACAAGATGGACAAAACCATTGTCGTGAGCGTCGAAACCTACAAGCGCCACCCGTTGTACAAAAAGCGCATCAAGTACACCAAAAAATACAAGGCGCACGACGAAAACAACCAAGCCAAGCAGGGCGATTTGGTACGGATTATGGAAACGCGCCCGTTGTCCAGGCACAAGCGCTGGCGCCTTGTTGAGATCATCGAAAAATCGGTCACCATCTGACGGACATGCAGGATTTCGCAGATTCCGTGGTGCGGTTTGTCTGTAAAGGCTGAGTGCAGTTGAGTGCAAAGGAGGGACTTTCATGATACAGCCGCAATCCCGGCTCAAAGTGGCCGACAACACGGGTGCCAAGGAACTCATGTGCATTCGCGTGATCGGGGCCTCCGGGAAGAAGTATGCCAACATCGGCGACGTGATCGTTTGTTCCGTCAAGGATGCAACGCCCGGGGGGGTTGTCAAGAAGGGGGACGTTGTGAAGGCAGTTGTCGTTCGCTCGGTGCGCGGCGCCAGGCGTCCCGACGGTTCGTATATCCGTTTTGACGAAAATGCCGCTGTCATTATCCGGGATGACAAGAGTCCGCGTGGGACGCGGATTTTCGGGCCGGTTGCCCGTGAATTGCGGGATCGGAATTTCATGAAGATCATTTCGCTGGCTCCGGAAGTAATCTAACGCTCTAATCAGCGGAGGAGGTGTGGCTGATGCACGTGAAGGCAGGAGACACGGTCAAGGTGATCGCCGGTAAGGACAAAGGAAAGGTCGGCCGAATTCTGAAAGCATATCCGAAAAAGCAGCGTGTGCTGGTTGAAGGGGTCAATCTCGTCAAGAAGCACGCCAAACCATCCCAGGCCAACCCGCAGGGCGGGATCATCCAGCAGGAGGCGCCCATTCACGTATCCAATGTCATGCCTTTGGATCCGAAAACGGGAGAACCGACTCGCGTGGGATATAAAGTGATGCCGGACGGCAAAAAGGTGCGTATCGCAAAAAAATCCGGTGAACCATTGGACAAATAAGCCGGTATCAGGCGAAGAAAGGGGGAAGTGACAATGGCACCAAGGCTGAAGGAGAAATACAGAAATGAAGTCGTTCCAAGCCTGATGAAAAAATTCAACTACAAATCCGTCATGCAAGCCCCCAAGATCGAGAAAGTGGTGATCAACATGGGGGTTGGCGAAGGTGCCACCAATGCCAAGGCGATTGACAGTGCGGTCGAGGATCTGAAGGCCATCACAGGCCAAAAACCGGTTGTCACCCATGCGAAAAAATCGATTGCCGGATTCAAGATCCGCAAGGGGATGCCCATTGGGGTCAAAGTCACCTTGCGCGGCGATCGGATGTACTATTTTCTCGACAAACTGTTCAACATTGCCCTGCCGCGGGTGCGGGACTTCCGGGGAGTGCCCGACAAGTCGTTTGACGGGCGCGGAAATTACACGCTTGGCTTGCGGGAACAGTTGATCTTTCCGGAAATTGATTACGACAAGATCGATAAAGTGCGCGGCATGGACGTGGTCATCGTCACCACGGCCGAGACGGATGAAGAGGCGCGGGAGTTGCTGGCGGAAATGGGAATGCCTTTTGCCCGCTAATCAGCGCACCGGCAGAACAACAGCAGCCGTAAAGGAGGGTGGAACAGCGTGGCCAAAAAATCGATGATTGTCAAACAAAAGCGCAAGCAAAAATTCAAGGTTCGCGAATATACCCGCTGTGAACGCTGCGGAAGACCGCATGCCGTCCTGCGCAAGTTCAAGCTGTGCCGAATCTGCTTCCGCGAATTGGCGTACAAAGGACAGATTCCCGGCGTCAAAAAAGCCAGTTGGTAGTGGTCAGTTTGTGAAAGGAGGGGTTTGAATGTCGATGACCGATCCGATTGCCGATATGCTGACGCGCATTCGCAACGCGGTACTGGTTCGTCATGAAAAAGTGGAAATTCCCGCATCCAAAATGAAACGCCGAATTGCCGAGATTCTCAAAGAAGAAGGGTTTATCAAGGATGCGGAGTTTATTGACGATGGCAAGCAGGGCATCATCCGCATTTTCCTGAAGTACGGTCCAAACAATGAGCCGGTCATCACAGGGCTGAAGCGGATCAGCAAACCTGGCTTGCGCGTATACGCCAAACATGAAGAATTGCCCCGGGTCCTCAGGGGATTGGGAATTGCCATCATCTCCACCTCGCAGGGCGTGATGACGGACAAACAAGCGCGCCGAGCCGGTATCGGCGGAGAAGTGATCTGTTACATCTGGTAATGAAAGTCCATGGCAAGGAGGTGTAGACATGTCTCGGATTGGGAGAAAACCGATTGACATTCCCGCTGGCGTGGAAGTGAAACTGAACGGACACGAAATATCTGTGAAGGGGCCCAAAGGAGAACTGACGCGGCAGTTGCACCCTTCCATGAAGGTGACGATTGAAAACAACCAGATCGTGGTCGAACGGCCTTCCGATAAAAAGGAACACCGCGCGTTGCACGGAACGACACGCAGCGTCATCGCCAACATGGTGGAGGGTGTGACCAACGGTTTTGAAAAGCGCCTCGAACTGGTGGGAGTCGGATATCGGGCCAGCAAGTCCGGCAACAAGGTCGTCCTCAACGTCGGTTTCTCGCATCCGGTCGAAGTGGAACCGGAACAGGGGATCGAATTTGAGGTGCCGGAGAACACCAAGCTGATCGTCAGGGGAATCGACAAGGAACGGGTTGGCGCCATGGCCGCCAAAATCCGTGAAATCCGCAAGCCGGAGCCTTACAAGGGGAAAGGCATTCGGTATGAAAATGAGCGGATTCGCCGCAAGGAAGGGAAAACTGGCAAGAAGTAATCGGGGCTAGCAGGAAGGAGTGATGACCGATGATCGCGAAGGAACCAAGAAACAAACTGCGCAAGCGCAGACATCTGAGAGTGCGCAAAAAAGTGTCCGGGACGCCGGAACGTCCGCGCCTGAATGTATTTCGCTCCGCAAAGCACATTTACGCACAACTGATTGATGATGTCGCGGGACGGACGCTGGTGGCCTCATCGACACTGGATCCGCACCTTCGTGAACAACTTTCCAGCACCGGAACCGGAAATAAAGAGGCAGCCAGGCTGGTCGGGGAACGGATCGCGAAACTGGCGATTGAAAAAGGGTACAAGAAGGTCGTGTTTGACCGTGGCGGATACCCCTATCACGGACGGGTCCAAGCCCTGGCTGAGGCCGCAAGAGAGGCCGGACTGGAATTTTAAATCGTGAATTGAAGGAGGGACATGCGTGAAGATCGACCCCAATGCTTATGAACTAGAAGAGATCGTGGTTCAAGTGAACCGGGTGGCCAAAGTGGTCAAAGGTGGCCGTCGCTTTAGCTTCAGCGCTCTGGTTGTTGTCGGCAACCGCAACGGCATCGTGGGGGCAGGCCTGGGGAAAGCGGCGGAAGTTCCGGACGCCATTCGCAAGGGCGTGGAAGATGCGAAAAAGAACCTGATTCAGGTTCCTCTCGTGGGAACCACCCTGCCGCATGACATTATCGGTCATTTTGGCGCCGGGAAGGTGCTGATCAAACCGGCCGCAGAAGGTACGGGCGTGATCGCGGGGGGACCGGTGCGGGCTGTGCTGGAACTGGCCGGCGTCAAGGATGTCCTGACCAAGTCTCTCGGTTCCAACAATGCCATCAACATGGTCAATGCGACGCTGGATGGCCTGCGGCGGATGAAACGCGCGGAAGAAGTGGCCAAATTGCGCGGCAAAACGGTCAAGGAACTGTTCAGCTGAAAACAGTCCAAAACCGAGCCACTGAAAATCTGCGTCTGAAACAGTGGATGCAAGGATGTTTGCTGCGTTGAAGGAGGGGTGTAGATGGCGAAAAAACTGCAAATTACGCTCAAGCGCAGCTTAATCGGCCGGACGCCGAAACAGCGGGCCACGACCGCGGCTTTAGGCTTGCGGAAAATCAACCAGGTTGTGATCCATCCGGACAATCCGGCCATTCGCGGCATGATCGACAAGGTCAAGCATATGGTGGAAGTTAAGGAGATCGAAGAGTAATCCATACGGGACAGACGAGGAGGTGTCATGCGTGAAATTACATGAACTACAGCCTGCTCCTGGTTCGCGCACGCCGCGCAAGCGCGTCGGAAGAGGAACGAGCTCCGGACACGGGAAAACCTCAGGGCGAGGGCAAAAAGGGCAAAAGGCGCGTTCCGGCGGCGGCACGAGACCCGGTTTTGAAGGTGGCCAAAACCCGCTGATTCGCCGTATTCCGAAGCGAGGCTTTACCAATCCGCATAAAAAAGAGTATGCAACCGTCAAAGTGGAAGAGCTGAACCGATTTGAGCAAGGTACCGTCGTTACTCCGGAATTGCTGAAAGAAAGCGGGCTGATCAAGCAGATCAAGGATGGTGTGAAGATCCTCGGCAACGGAGAGCTGAACGTCCCCCTGACCGTGAAAGTGCATAAATTTACCCGTACAGCGGTCCAGAAGATTGAAGCTGCAGGCGGAAAAACTGAGGTGATCTGATGTTTGAGACCCTCTCGAACATTTTTCGCATCTCCGACTTGCGGCGGCGGATTTTCTATACGCTCATGATCCTGGTCGTTTTCCGGATTGGCTGCTTTATTCCTGCCCCCAACATCAACGTCGATTTGCTGAACTTTGAATCCAACAACATCTTTGGCTTCCTGAACGTGTTTGGCGGCGGGGCGCTGGAGAACTTCTCCATCTTCGCGATGGGGGTTTACCCCTACATTACCGCTTCGATTATCGTTCAACTGCTGGCGATGGATGTCGTGCCCAAGTTCGCCGAATGGGCCAAGCAAGGCCAGGAGGGCCGGCGGAAATTGGCCCAGTTTACCCGGTATTTTACGATCGTCCTTGGACTCATTCAGGCCTTTGGAATGACGATCGGATTCAACCGCGTCTTTCCGGGGCTGGTCGAAAATCCCGGGTTTGGCACCTACCTGCTGATCGTCCTGACCTTGACAGCAGGAACGGCCCTTTTGATGTGGATGGGTGAGCAAATCAACGAAAAAGGGATCGGAAACGGGATTTCGATCATCATTTTTGGCGGGATTGTGGCCGGACTCCCGAATGCGGCCAGAGCGATTTACGCTTCCGAGTTTTTCGGCGCGTCTGATCAATGGTTCCTGAACCTGGTGAAGGTCTTGGCCATTCTTCTGGTAGTCATCGCCATCATCGTTGGCGTCATTTTCGTCCAACAGGGGATCCGGCGGATTCCCGTGCAATACGCCAAGCGCGTGGTGGGGCGCCGGATGTATGGCGGCCAGATGACGCATCTGCCGATTCGTGTCAATGCCGCCGGCGTGATTCCGGTGATCTTTGCGATGGCATTGCTGATCTTTCCCTCCACCATTGCCAGCTTCTGGCAAGGCCATGCGGTAGCTGACTGGATCATCGAACATTTCAATTACAACAGGCCCTTGGGGATGTTTTTGTATGTCCTGTTGATCATCGGCTTTACCTACTTCTACACCTTTGTCCAGATCAACCCGTCGCAGCTGGCGGAAAACCTGAAGAAAAACGGCGGCTATATCCCGGGCGTGCGTCCCGGTAAGGCCACGGAGGCATACGTGATGGGCGTGCTGAACCGGATCACGTTGACAGGTGCGCTGTTTCTGGCGGCGGTTGCCATCCTCCCCGTGTTTTTCACGGCGGTGACCAACCTGCCGCAAACCGTGCAGCTGGGCGGCACTTCGCTCCTGATCGTGGTCGGTGTGGCATTGGATACGATGAAGCAAATCGACAGCCAATTGGTCAAACGCCACTACAAAGGGTTCATTAAGTAACCCGGGTTGGAGGGATGACGGATGGAGATCGTGTTGATGGGATTGCCGGGGGCAGGGAAAGGGACACAGGCAGAGGTGATCGTCAGCCAATACGGCGTTCCACACATTTCGACGGGCGACATGTTTCGCCAGGCGGTGGCCGAAGGGACTGAACTGGGGAAAGAGGCCAAGGCCTATATGGATGCGGGAAAACTGGTGCCTGATGAAGTGACGATCGGCATCGTCCGGGAACGTTTGATGAAAGAGGATTGCAGGCCAGGTTTTTTGCTGGACGGTTTTCCGCGGACGGTCGAGCAGGCCAAGGCGTTGGATGAAACACTGCAAAGCCTTGGGCGTAAACTGGATCATGTGTTGATGATTCAGGTCAGAAAAGAAATCTTGCTGGAACGGCTGACAGGACGGCGGGTCTGCCGGCAATGCGGCGCGACCTACCATGTGGCATTTCACCCTCCCAAGCAGGAGGGAATCTGTGACCGGTGTGGGGGAGAGCTCTACCAGCGGCAGGATGATGCACCGGAAACCGTGGCTACTCGTTTGGAAGTCAATCTCGCCCAGATGGAACCGATCTTGGCGTTTTATGAAGAACGAGGATTGCTCCGGATCGTGGATGGGGAACAGGAGATTTCGGCCGTCACCCGTCAGATCATGAACCTGTTAGGGAGCGAAGCGCAGTGATCATCCTCAAGTCAAAAGAAGAAATCGAAACGATACGGGAAGCTGGCCGTATCGTGGCATTGACAGCGGCGGAGGTGGCCAAGGCGATCCGTCCCGGCGTGACGACCAAGGAACTGGATGCGATTGCCGAGGCGTTTATCCGCTCGCACCATGCCAGACCCTCCTTTAAAGGATACCGGGGTTTTCCGGGAAGTATCTGTGTATCTGTCAACGAAGAACTGGTGCATGGCATTCCGGGTTCACGCCTTTTGCAGGAGGGGGATATTGTCACCCTGGATATCGGCGCCGAAGTTGACGGATACCATGCAGATTCAGCGTGGACCTATCCTGTTGGGGTTATTTCCGATGAGGATCGACGATTGCTGGAAGTGACCGAACAGGCCTTGTATGAAGGCTTGAAACAGGCCAAGCCGAACAATCGGTTGTCAGACATCTCACACGCGATTCAAGTCACGGTGGAAGCAGCAGGTTTTTCGATTGTACGGGAATACGTCGGCCATGGAATCGGGCGGAGTCTGCATGAAGACCCGCAGATTCCCAACTATGGCCCGCCCAACACCGGACCACGCCTGAAACCGGGAATGGTTTTGGCGATTGAACCGATGGTCAATGCCGGACAACGTTTTGTAAAAACCCTCCATGACAATTGGACCGTTGTCACCGTGGATGGTTCGCGTTGCGCCCACTTTGAGCACACCATTGCCATTACGGACACCGGTCATGAGATCCTGACGATCGCCTGAAAACCTTCCCAGTCAATCGAAAACCACCTATCAGGAGAATCGCCCATGTCAAAAGAGATTGAGATGCCGAAACCAGGCCAAGTCGTCCTTGTGACCCAAGGAAGAGATGCGGGAACGTTTGCCCTGGTCATCCGCGTGGAGGATGAACGCTTTGTCTGGATTGCTGACGGAAACAAACGGCGCTTTGACAAGCCGAAAAAGAAAAACATCCGTCACATTCGCCCGATGCCGTACTTTTCCGCGGAGGTGATCCGCAGCTTGGAAGAGACGGGACGGGTGCCCAACAGCAAGTTGCGGTTTGCGATTCAGAAGTTCATTTCATATTATGAGGGTGAAGGACAAGAGGAAAACGCTGAATCAACAAGGAAAGGAGAGGATTCTTCTGGCTAAAGAGGATGTCATTGAAGTGGAAGGAACGGTCATCGAACCTCTGCCGAACGCGATGTTTCGCGTCGAGTTGGAGAACGGCCACAAGGTGCTGGCGCATGTATCGGGCAAGATTCGCATGCACTACATCCGGATTCTCCCCGGTGATCGGGTGACTGTTGAACTTTCCCCTTATGATCTCACCAGAGGCCGTATCACGTACCGGTACAAGTGAGGAGGGAACCTGATGAAGGTAAGGCCTTCGGTCAAACCGATCTGCGAAAAATGCAAGATCATCCGGCGCAAAGGAACCGTCATGGTGATTTGCGAAAATCCGAAGCACAAGCAGAAACAAGGTTAAGTCGTGGAAGTGACCGAGACAATGTACGAAGGCATTTGCTCAAGAAGGAGGTCGTAACATGGCACGTATCGTCGGTGTGGACCTACCCCGTGACAAACGGGTTGAAGTGGCCCTGACGTACATTTACGGCATTGGCTTGCCCACTGCAAAGAAGATTCTGGCGGCCACAGGCGTCAATCCGGACACACGCGTCCGCGATCTGACGGAAGATGAGATTTCCCGCCTGCGGGATGAGATTGACCGCAATTACAAGGTGGAAGGGGATTTGCGCCGTGAGGTGGCCCTGAACATCAAGCGCCTGATGGAGATCGGCTGCTATCGGGGCATCCGTCACCGCAAAGGCTTGCCTGTGCGCGGCCAGCGGACCAAGACCAATGCCAGAACGCGCAAAGGTCCCCGTCGCACAGTGGCAAACAAGAAGAAGTAACCGCAACACCGCTTAAGCTGTTGAAAATGATGTAAGCCAATAAAGATGATGATTGCATAGGAGGGAAAGAGATGGCAGCGCGTAAAGGTACCACGCGGACCAGACGCCGGGATCGGAAAAATGTCGAGAGCGGCGTGGCGCATATCCGCTCCACGTTTAACAACACGATCGTCACAATCACCGATCCTCACGGGAACACCATATCCTGGGCCAGCTCGGGGACAATGGGTTTTAAGGGATCGCGGAAAAGTACGCCGTTTGCCGCGCAAATGGCTGCGGAAGCAGCCGCCAAGGCTGCCATGGAGCATGGCATGCGAACCGTCGAAGTGCGCGTCAAGGGGCCAGGTTCGGGACGGGAGGCCGCGATTCGTTCCTTGCAGGCCGCCGGGCTTGAGGTCAGCTCGATTCAGGATGTCACGCCCATCCCGCACAATGGGTGCCGTCCGCCAAAACGTCGTCGGGTATAAGGACTCACACCATGTGAACCGATACGGTTCATGAGAAAATTCGTGCAAATTTTGCCGAAAAATGGTATAATGTACCGTATTGTTGTTCATAATGGTAGACATGTTGGCCAAGTATGTGCGTTTAGCGAGCCAGGTGGTTGTGACGTTTTGTAAGGAGGGTTCCCAGTTTGATTGAAATCGAAAAGCCCAAGATCGAGCTGGTTGAAGTGGATGAAAAAGGGACGTACGGGAAATTTGTCGTAGAACCGTTGGAACGGGGATACGGAATCACCTTGGGGAATTCCCTGCGGCGGATCCTGCTGTCATCTTTGCCAGGAGCCGCCGTAAAATCAGTATATATTGAAGGCGTGCTGCATGAATTCTCGACGATCCCGGGAGTGGTTGAAGATACCACAGAGATCATCCTCAATCTCAAACAACTGGCCCTGAGAATTCACTCTGATGAAGAAAAAATCCTGGAAATTGAGGCAGAAGGGCCTGGAGAAGTGACGGCCGCCGACATCCGCGCAGACAGCGATGTGGACATCCTCAACCCCGAACTGCACATTGCGACGCTGGAAGAGGATGGACGGCTGTATATGCGGATGGAAGCAAACCGGGGCAGAGGATTTGTCCTGGCCGAGAAAAACAAGCGGGATGATCAGCCGATTGGCGTGATTCCGATCGACTCCATCTACACTCCCATCAAGCGTGTCAACTACAGCGTGGAAAACACGCGCGTCGGACAGGTGACCAACTACGACAAATTGACCCTGGAGGTCTGGACTGACGGCAGCATTCATCCCGAAGAGGCGGTAAGCTTAGGTTCCAAGATCTTGATCGAGCATCTGAGGTTGTTTGTCGACCTGACAAAGGAAGGTCATGATACCGAAATCATGGTGGAGAAAGAGGAGGATCAGAAGGACAAGATCCTGGAGATGACGATCGAGGAGCTGGATCTGTCTGTCCGATCCTACAACTGCTTGAAACGGGCCGGTATCAACACGGTGTACGAGCTGACGACCAAGACCGAAGAGGACATGATGAAGGTTCGCAACCTCGGAAAAAAATCGCTGGAAGAAGTGCAAGAAAAACTGGCTGAACTGGGATTGTCCTTCCGGAAAGTAGAATGATAAACGTAAACGAAGAGGAGGGATTGCATTGGCTTACACCAAACTGGGGCGTCATTCCAGCGCGAGAAAAGCCTTGTTCCGCGACCTGGTGACGGATCTCTTCATCTACGAGCGGATCAAAACCACGGAAGCGAAGGCCAAAACCGTCCGCTCCATCGCGGAGAAGATGATCACCCTGGCCAAGCGAGGCGATCTGCACGCCCGACGCCAGGTTGCCGCTTTTGTCCGCAAAGAGGCGGCCAATGAGCATCAGGATGCCATTCAAAAACTGTTTAACGACATTGCTCCACGGTATGCGGATCGTCAAGGCGGCTACACGCGGATCTTGAAACTGGGCCCGCGTCGCGGCGACGGAGCGCCGATGGTATATCTGGAACTGGTCGAATAACGGCATTCATCGAACGAACATGCGAAGCGAAGTATCGAATGGCAAATCCATATCTGTCAAAAGGGTTTCATGCGAAAAGGATGACAGAAGTGAACAGTCGTTCGCCTTTCTAGCGTCATCCTTTTTCCTCATCTATGGGGGGCTTGTGAGATGCCGGCACCACATCCAGTCGTCCAAACGCGCCGCCTCTCGTTTTCCTACCAGGCGGGCGACATCCGGGAAGTGAATGCGGTTCTCAAGGAGATCAATCTTCAGGTGGCTCCCGGCGAATATCTGGTCATCCTCGGACACAACGGTTCCGGTAAATCCACCCTGGCCAAACAGCTGAACGCCCTCTTGACCCCTTCTGAGGGCCAGGTACTGGTGTGCGGAATGGATACGAGAGACGATTCGTGCCGCTGGGAGATACGCCGGCAAGCGGGGATGGTTTTTCAAAACCCGGATAACCAGATTGTCGGCACCACAGTGGAAGAGGATGTGGCCTTTGGCCTGGAGAACCTGGGCGTAGCATACGAAGAGATGCGGCAACGAGTGGATGAATCGTTGAAAAAGCTGGACATTCAGCATCTGGCTGAGCGGGAGCCGCATCAGCTTTCGGGCGGACAGAAACAACGGCTGGCCATTGCCGGGATTTTGGCCATGCGGCCGACGATCATCATCCTGGATGAGGCCACGGCCATGCTGGACCCCAGCGGCAGGCAGGAAGTGATGCGGGCGGTGCGCCAGTTGAACCGGCAGGAAGGCATCTGCGTGATTCAGATCACCCACTTCATGGAGGAAGCCCTCTGCGCGGACCGGGTCGTGGTCATGCAGGAAGGACGCATCCAGATGCAGGGGCCGCCGGAGGAGATCCTCTTAAACCGGGAAGCCCTCCTTGCGGCCGGCCTGGAGGTGCCTTTTGCCGTTGAACTGGCTGAACGATTGCGAAGACACGGAATTCCCCTGGACGAAAAGATCCTCCATCGTGAACAGTTGGTGGAAGCGTTATGGACATTATTATCCAAGAATTGACACACATCTATAAACCGGGAACCGCCTTTGAACGGATCGCGCTGAAGGACGTCAGCCTGAAGATCGCCTCGGGAAGCTACGTGGCGATCGTGGGCCACACCGGTTCCGGCAAATCTACGCTGATCCAGCACCTCAACGGGCTGTTGCGGCCCACGCGGGGGCGCGTGCAAATTGGACAGATCGTGATCACAAGCCAGAAGAGCAACCTGCAGCAATTGCGCAGGTTTGTGGGCATGGTTTTTCAATATCCGGAGCACCAACTGTTTGAGGAGACGGTGGAAAAAGATGTCGCCTTCGGCCCCAAACAGCTGGGTTGGCCGGAGGAGCTTGTCCGCCAAAGTGTCATGCAGGCCATTGAGCTGGTGGGTTTAAAACGGGAGATGCTGACCCGTTCGCCATTTGCCTTGAGCGGCGGCGAACGCCGCCGGGTGGCCCTGGCTGGTGTTCTGGCGATGCGGCCCAAGATTCTGATTCTGGATGAACCGACGGCCGGTCTGGATCCGCGCGGCAGGCAGGAAATTTTGGCCCTGATCAAGCGGCTGCACCAGGAGGAGCGGCTGACCGTGATCATGGTCACGCACAGCATGGAGGATGCGGCCCGCTATGCGGAACAGATCGTGGTGATGAAGGAAGGGCAGTTGCTCATTGCAGGCACGCCGGAAGAAGTATTTGCGCGGGAGGAGCTTCTCCTTGCGGCCGGCTTGGCGCTCCCCGAGCCGGCGCGGCTGGTGAAAGAATTGAATGAACGGCTGGCCACTCCTCTGCCGCTGTGCATGACCGTCGACGAGCTGGAGAAGGAGATCCTCGCCCGCCTGGTTAAGGAGGGGGTCTGATGGGTGTCCCGGAGCTTTCCATTGGCCAGTACTATCCCGGCCATTCGCTGTTGCACCGGTTGGATCCCCGACCCAAGCTGATTTTTGTCTTCATTTATGTGATCCTGATTTTTTTTGCCAACAATGCCGCTTCGCTTCTCTGGATGGGATCAATCGTCCTCGGCGCACTGGCCATCTCCCGCATTCCGCCGACGGTGCTGCTCAAGGGGATGAAGCCCGTGTTCTGGCTGCTCTTGCTTTTGGCTGCGATGCACTTGTTCCTGACGCGGGAAGGGCCGGTTCTGTTTCGCTGGGGGTGGTTTGCCGTATATGACGAGGGGGCCAGGCAGGCGGTGATCATATCTGCCCGTCTTTTGTTCCTGATTTCCATCTCCTCCCTGCTGACCTATACGACCCGGCCAATGGATTTGACCTTTGGACTGGAGAAGCTGTTTGCCCCGCTGAAACGCTTCCGTGTGCCCGTTGGGGAGCTGTCCCTGATGATGTCGATTGCCCTCCGTTTTATTCCTACATTGATGGAAGAGGCGGACAAGATCATGAAGGCCCAGATGGCCCGGGGGGCAGATTTTGAAAGCCGCAACCTGGCCAGTCGTGCGCGAAGCTTGCTTCCCCTGCTGGTCCCCTTGTTTGTCAGCTCCTTCCACCGGGCCGAAGATCTGGCCATGGCGATGGAGGCTCGCGGTTATCGGGGCGAGGAGGGACGGACGCGGTTTCGCCAGTTGGCCATGCGCCGCGCCGATTGGTTCATGCTGCTGGCCGCGCTGCCAGTTTCCCTGATCCTGTTTCTGTTGAGAACGTGGTAATGGGAGTGTGAGGATGAAACGGAAAATCCGCCTGGAATTTGCGTATGAGGGAACACACTTTCACGGGTTTCAAAGGCAGTCTGCCGGCAGGCGAACGGTGCAGGCTGAATTGGAACGGGTCCTTTCATCTCTCACGGGAGAGCCGATCCGCTTCTATGCCTCAGGCAGGACCGATGCCGGCGTTCACGCCCGGGCTCAGGTCGGCCATTTTGAAACCACCTCACCGATACCGGCAGAACGTTGGCCATTCATTTTGAACCAGCAGTTGCCGCCAGACATTATCATCCACAAAGCTGAGGCAGTGGACGCAAGCTTTCACGCCCGCTATGATGCCAGGAGCAAGGTGTACCAGTACTGGATTGACCGGGGAGAGGTTCCGGATCTGTTTTTGCGGCGTTTTACCTGGCACCTGCGCCATCCGCTGGATCTGGCTGCGATGCGGGAAGCTGCCGGGTATCTGGAGGGTACGCATGATTTTACTTCGTTTTCTTCCGCCAAAACACCGCTTGAAAACCGGGTACGCACGCTTTATGCGGTGAACATCGAGGAGACGCGCCGGGGCGGCGTTCCGCTGCTCGTCTTTTCCGTGCACGGCAACGGCTTTTTGTATAACATGGTTCGCATCATCGTCGGCACGCTGGTCGAGGTAGGCCTCGGCAGGATCGCGCCGGAAGCCATTCCTGACATTCTGGCCGCCAGGGACCGCACGCGAGCCGGCATGACCGCGCCGCCGCAAGGATTGATCTTGTGGAAGGTATTGTATTATAATAATTAGGTATGTTATCCCACAAGCCCCGTTGCAAGAATGTCTGACGAAACGTTTGTTGAGATAGATGTGGGCCCCGTCACGGGCCGCCGAGTCACAAACTTGTTCAGCAGGTACAGCAGTAGTTGGAACGCAAGGAGGGAACAAGATGCGCACAACGTACATGGCCAAGCCGAATGAGGTGGAGCGCAAATGGTACCTGGTTGATGCAGCCGGGAAAACCCTTGGCCGGCTGGCTTCCGAAGTGGCTGCCATCCTGAGAGGAAAACATAAACCGGAATACACTCCCCACGTGGATACAGGCGATTTTGTCGTCGTGATCAATGCCGATAAAGTGGTGTTGACAGGCAAGAAACTGACGAAGAAAAAATACTACCGTCATTCCGGCTATCCTGGCGGATTGAAGGTGACGACGGCAGGCACCATGCTGAAAACCAGGCCGGAACGGATGATCGAGCTGGCTGTCAAGGGCATGCTGCCCAAAAACAGCCTGGGACGGAAGCAATTCAAAAAGCTGAAAGTGTATGCCGGTTCTGAACACCCGCACCAGGCACAACAACCGGTTGTCTGGGAGCTGAAGGGATAATCCGGCTGTCAGTGAGCAAATCAACGGCGATTGAACATGTCATCGTGCATAAGGAGGGAAAACATGGCGCTGGTTCAGTATTATGGCACCGGCAGACGGAAAGAATCGGTGGCTCGTGTCCGTCTCGTGCCAGGTGATGGAAAATTTATCATCAATAAACGCACCTTGGATGATTATTTTGGCGGATTGGAAGCTCTCAAAGCGATCGTCAAGCAACCCCTCGTCTTGACGGACACGCTCGGAAAGTATGATGTGTTGGTCAACGTCCGGGGCGGCGGCTTTACCGGCCAGGCCGGAGCCATCCGTCACGGGATTGCCCGTGCGTTGCTTGAAGTGGATCCCTCATTGCGTCCGACCTTGAAGCAGGCTGGCTTCCTGACCCGCGACCCGCGGATGAAGGAGCGGAAAAAGTACGGGCTCAAGGGCGCCCGCCGGGCACCGCAATTCTCGAAACGGTAACGGTTCATGCGATGCAGGCTCTCAATCGTTTGCGATTGGGGGCTTTTTTTTGGTTGCCATGATCACATCATGAATCAATATTGGGGGCATTTGGGAAACATTGATACAGTTCATTGACAAAGTTGATTGACAAAAATAAAAAGTGCCCCTCATTTGTGAAGGGACACCCTTTTCATGTATCGTATCATAACTATTATGGTCAGATGCCTAAATAGACTTCCCTTAATCGCGTGTTTTTCAACAAATTTTCAGCGGAGCCAGAAAAAGAGATCTTTCCATGGTCGAGGATCGCAATTTCATCAGAAACTTTCAAAGCCACGTCCACGTTCTGCTCAACCAACAGAATGGTGACACCGCTGCGTTTAATGTTCTCTATCTGTTCAAAAATTTCATCAACCACTTTTGGTGCCAAACCAATGGATGGTTCATCCAACATCAGCAATTTGGGATTTGTCATTAAGGCTCGGCCAATCGATACCATCTGCTGTTGTCCGCCTGACATCGTTCCGACAAGTTGTGCTTCCCGTTCTTTCAAGATGGGAAACAATTGGTAGACATAGGCTAATCGTTCTTGTAAAGCAGATTTTCCTAATCTTAATCCACCCATCAAAAGGTTATCCTTCACTGTTAAATCAGGAAAAGGGCGTCTGCCTTCCGGACAATGCGTGATCCCTAAATTTGCGATTTTATGAGGAGGAAGATTCAGAATCGATTGCCCCTCAAACATGATTTCGCCTTGGCTAGGTTTGAGTAATCCACTGATGCAGCGAAGGAGTGTTGTTTTTCCAGCCCCATTGGGACCAATGATGGACAACATTTGACCTTCCTTGATCTCTAGATTTAACCCCTCAATGACTGTGGCCTTCCCGTATCCGACAACCAAGTCGGTTATTTTAAGCAAGATCCCACCTCCTGTCTCCCAGGTAAGCCTTGAGTACCCTCTCATTTTTTACAACCTGCTCGGGAGTATCGTCAGCAATCAGTTTGCCAAAGTCAATGGCGATGACCCGTTGAACCATTTGCATCAATTCTTTTAATTTATGTTCGACGATGATGATCGTGAGGCCCTCCTGATGCAATTTCATGCACAACTGCATCAAACCTTGCACTTCGGCGGTATTCAGGCCGGCAAATGGTTCATCTAGCAGCAATAGTTCGGGGGATGTCGCCAAGGCCCTGGCTACCTCAAGCCTGCGCAAATCTCCCTGCGGCAAGTTGCCGGCCAGTTGATCCCGTTGCTCCCATAAACCCACTTGCCTTAATACCTGTTCTGCCCGGTCTGCGAGGGATTCGGCTTTATTCCTTGAAGGATTGGCCACTTTAATGTTGTCCAAAATGGTAAGTTCCTTAAAAGGACGGGGGATTTGAAATGTCCGGGATAATCCTTTTTGCACAATCCGGTAGATAGGAAGCCCTGTTATCTTTTCATCTTTAAAAAAGATTTCGCCCGAGGTGGGAGTCACAATCCCCGTAATCATGTGGAAAAGCGTTGTTTTCCCCGCGCCGTTGGGACCGATAATCCCTACAAACTCTCCCTTTTCGACAGAGAAGCTGATGTCATCCGCTACTTTTACATTCCCGAAACTTTTGTTCAAGTGTTGAATTTGAAAGAAGCCCATGTTCTCCTCCCCACATGAACCGTTTTGAAGGTGGTTAACCACTGGACTTGTTGCGGAATGCCGAAAGATGTCGACGAAGCGTGGCAAGCCCGTTTGGCAGTAACATGACAAATATCACGAGCAAACCGGCGTAAATCAAGTCCTGGTATTGTTCCGTGCTGCGCAACCACTCGGTTAAAAAGGATAAACCATAAGCCCCCAACATGGGACCCAGAATCGTTCCCATGCCGCCGGCAATTCCCATGATGAGAATGATCAATGATTGCCACAATTCGAAGACCTGAGGACTGACGTGCCGCAGATAAACGGCAAGCAATCCGCCGCCCAGTCCGGACATCAAGGCGCTTAATGAAAAAGCGAGCAACTTGTAATAGAGGACATTGTTCCCAAGCGCCGCACATCCTAACTCGTCTTCTCTGATGGCAATGAAGATCTTGCCTGTGCGTGAACGGACGATGCTGAGTGTAAACAACACGCATATGAGCATAAAACCCAATGTGATATAGAACAAAGTCAGCCGGCTGACGCCGCCCGAGATGTTCAGACCAAATTCACCGCCACTGAGATCGCGGAACGTATAAGCCAATTGATAAAAAATCAAGGGAAGGGCCATCGTTGTTAAAGAAAAATAAGGGCCTGTAAGTTTCAGGCTGGCAACTCCGATCACCAGAGCAGCCAGTACAGACAACAGTGCACCGACTAACATGGAGGGGATAATCCCGATGGAATCATGCAGAATGCCCACCGCATATGCACCAAAGCCAATAAATAAAGCTTGGCCAAGATTTAACTTCCCGATATAACCGGATACGATATCCCAACTGACGACGAATACTGCGTAGAGATTGGCCAGCGTAAGCACCGACAAAAGATAATAGGAATCTGTAATGACGGGAATAAGCGCCAACACCAGCGAGAATGCGATGACAAACAAATAAACGTTTTTAAACCGGGTGAGCAATGTCAGTTCACCTCTCTCGAAAAAAGTCCATTCGGTTTAAAGATGAGGGCCAAAATCAAAATCGTAAAGGTAACGGCATCTTTTAGCTGAGGGTGAATGGCATACGAAGTGAACATTTCGGCAAAGGCCACGATCGCCGCTCCCGCCAGTGTACCCCAAATATTTCCTAATCCCCCTAATACGACAATCGTAAAAGCGACAAGAATGGGAGACCAACCCATTGCCGGTGTCACCGTGAGGAACGGTGCAACCAGAATGCCAGCTGTCGACGCCAGTGCCGCGGATAACCCCATGACAAAGAGATACACCCGTTCTGTATCGACGCCAAGCATGGAGGCCATTTCCGCATCTTGCGAGACAGCTCTGATAATCCTCCCAATATTGGTTTTTGTCAGGAGCAACCAGATTACCAGAATGAGAATGATGGCGATCACAAATGTCAACAACTGTTGTTCAGTCACACGGACGCCAAGAATATGTACCCCGCCTGTCAATATGGAAGGTACATATCGCGGCTCGGGGCCAAACATTAACAGAACGATTTGTTCTAAAAACATGGCGAGTGCCAATGTGATAATCAGAACCTGAGTTAACGTGCTTCGCATCTGTCTGATAAATCCCCAGTAAATGATGAGCGAAATGATGACTGTGATAATGACGGCACCTAGGGCTGCCCAAAGGAGCCCTAGATGCGCTTGAGAAGTCAACATGAATACGATGTAACACGCGATCATGAAAAATGCCCCGTGTGCCAAGTTCATGATTTTGGCCACGCCAAAAATGAGTGAAAAGCCCAGTCCGATTAAGGAATAAATAGCGGTCCAGATCAATCCGAATATGATGATGTCGATGATCATGTCATTCCTCACCCCCTCCGGCATTTATTTCATCCAAGCCGGTTTGATCACTGAACCGGTTGCAACACTTTTGGGCCAAACCGGAACCATTTTGCCGTCTTGCCATTGGATATACGTAAATGGCACGAAACCCTGTCCGGTATTGTATCCGTGATCCTCTCTAAATTGGATAATCCCAGAAGCGCCAGTAAAGGTTCCTTTTTCCAACACTTCAACCACTTTGTCTGAATCGGTTGTTCCGGCCTGATTGACGGCATCCGCTAAAATGAGAAGGGCATCATAGGTGGTAATGCCGGGATACGGACCAGGGGCGCGGCCGTATGTTTTCTCGAAGTTATCCCAGAAAGGAATGGTTTTATCCGTTACTTCGGATCTGACCCCCATTTTCCAGGTCATCAAACCATTGGCTTTTCCTTCTGTTTGCGACCAGAATTCTGGACTTTGAGCCTGGACAACATATCCTGACAATACGACGGGAATTTGCCGTTCAGCCCACTGTCTTACGAACGTGATGCCTTGGTCGGCTGAGAAGAGCAACATGGCTGCTTCTGCTCCGCTTTCCTTCAATTTGGACAAAATCACCGAAAAATCCTTGGTATCGGTTGGGGGGCGTTCTACATAGACAACTTTGTCTCCCCACATTTCTTGGAATTTCTCGACAATCGGATCAACCCACACCGCACTTTCGGCGATTAAGGCAACCTTAGTAAAGTTGTTTGCTGTCACCAAATCATGAAACTGTTGAAGAAATCCTTCTCCCAGCTGATTGGAGTCCAACATCGGACGGAACGTATATTTGTAATACTCATAATCGTTTTTCACGCCTTCCGTTACCTTTGGAGAAGCGGACCCAGTATTCATAAATATCTTCTTGGCGTCCATGATGATCGGTTGAACAGCAAGCGCCACTTCACTGCGATGTTCACCGACAATGAAATCAACTTTATCCTGATAAAGCATACGTTCGACCACTTTTTTGCCTTCTTCGGGATTGGCCTTTGTATCTCCGTAGACCGCCTCGACCGGACGTCCGAGGATACCGCCGTTCTCGTTAATGGTTTTGATAGCCAATTTGGCTGCATCCTCGATCTCTTTTCCTGCCTGCATTTGAAAAGCGCCGATCACACCAATTTTGATCGGGTCCTGATTTGACTTCCCTGCATCATTTTCAGATTGTGAAGTGGCCGGTTGGGACGGACTGCAAGCAACCGAAAGCAAGCTGACTGCGCCCAACAACAGAAACACCAAACACAAACGACGACGGAGCTTGCCCATTTTTCTTCCCCCATAATTGAAATTTTATTTTTTCCTGAATATACAACTGATTCAACTTAAATTGTTTTCAAAATGTAAGCGGATACGTCAGAGACAAGAAAACGCTTTTTTTCAATCGGAGTCATGACGCTTCATGTTTTCGCCTCCTTGCCGTGTGATGTGATGTGTTTATTAAATGGTCGTGCAAAAATCATGCCAACTTTTTTACAGAAAACGTTTTGCTATTTTTTTTTGGCATCAATTTTGCTTAATGGTTGATGTGACAGGAAAGGTGACATTCTTCGTCAGAAGCGAAAGGAGTTGATCCGCATGATGACACCTGAGCAATATATCAACAGCTTGCGGGAACAAAAAAAAGAAGTCTACTTTATGGGGCAACGGGTGGAAAATGTCGTCGATCATCCGGCGATGCGTCCGCATATTAATTCGGCAGCCGTCACCTACCAGCTTGCTTGTGATCCTGCTTATGAACATCTTGCTACCGCAGTGTCCCATTTAACCGGTCGCAAGATCAACCGCTGGACCCATATTCCGCAAAACCAAGAGGATCTTGTGAAAAAAGTGATGATGTTACGCGTGGCGGGTCAAATCACCGGCACCTGTTTCCAACGCTGCGTGGGCATGGACGGTTTGATAACCCTTTATACGGTCACGTGGGAGATGGATCAAAAGCTGGGTACAAATTACCATGAACGGTTTAAAAAGTTCCTGATTGAAACGCAGGACAACGATTACATGACAGACGGCGCGATGACCGATCCGAAAGGAGATCGTTCCAAGAGTCCCTCTCAACAGCATGATCCCGATCTCTATGTGAGAGTTGTCGAGAAGAGGGAAGACGGCATCATTGTTCGCGGGGCAAAAATGCATCAAACGGGTGCGATCAACTCCCATCAGATCTTGGTGATGCCGGGTACAGCAATGAAGGAAGAGGATAAAGATTATGCGGTATCTTTTGCCGTCCCCGCTGACGAAAAAGGTGTCATCTATGTGTTCGGTCGTCAAGTGAATGACAGCCGGAAGTGGGAAGGAAAGATTGATCAGGGGAACCCCAAATACGGGGTGGTCGGCGGAGAAGCGTTGATAATATTTGATGATGTATTTGTTCCATGGGAGCGCGTGTTCATGTGTGGCGAGACGGAATTTACGGGGATCCTTGTCGACCGTTTCGCCTCGTACCATCGCCAGAACTATGGCGCGTGCAAGTCAGGCAATCTCGACGTCTTGATCGGGGCGACAGCAAAGATCGCTGACATGCATGGTTTGTCCAAAGCCGGTCATGTGAGGGATAAACTGGCGGAAATGGCTCACCTCGTGGAGACGATGTACAGCGGCGCCCTTGCTTGTTCGTACCATTGTTCCATGTTGTCATGCGGTGTCGCTTACGTGGACCCGGTATTGGCGAATACGTCGAAGTTTAATACGGCCCGGTATTACCCTGAAGTAACGAGGATTGCTCAGGACATCGCGGGCGGATTTGTGGCTACGCTTCCCTCGGAGCAGGAATTGGAAAATCCTCGCATCGCGCCATTTATTCACAAGTACTACAAGACCGGTGAGAATGTTGATCCGATCGAGCGCATCAAGCTGGGCCGCCTGATCGAAAACATGACTGGCGCAACCCCGATTATCGAGTGCATGCATGGCGCAGGCTCACCGCAAGCTCAGCGTGTCGTGATTCAGCGATCGATAGATTGGCAAGAAAAGCGTCGGCTGGCGGAGGCCATTATCTCTTCAGAGCCGAATGAAAAAAAGAGTGAGAATCATATAGGGTCGAATGTGTAAGAAACATAGAATCGCGAAACCCATTGGGATTTCCTGCATGGGCAAAAAACTCTGGATTCGCAAGCGAGCCAGAGTTTTTTTGTGATCAAATTGATGAATTTATGCAAGTCCCGTAAAAATGATGCATTTTTTCATCAAAAAAAGATTTTGGTCGTTTATATAAAGTTGAGCGAACTAATAGAATGGTGTATTTTTTAATCATATAGAATGATGTATTTTTTCATCATATGGGAGACGATGGGTGGGAGGGGATCTGATGCATTACCTGAAAGATTTCTTGGTTGAACTTCTTGAAACGATAAACTCCGCTGTGGTGTTTGTGGATAAAGAGGGCAAGATCCTGTTATACAATCGGAAAGTAATGGAGATTACAGGTCTGAAGAGGAAAGAAATTTCAGGCAGATTCATCAATGATGTTTTTCCTGAGAGCAAGTTGATGGATTGTATTCGTAACGGAGAATATCATTTTGGCCAGAAAGTAAAATTGAAGGGATCGACGTACATTGTTTATAGACGGCCGGTGTACCATAACGGAGAAATCATTGGTGGATTATCGGTCTTTCACGACATCTCGGAACAAGAAGAGCTGCAAGCTTCGCTTGATTACGCCCAAAAGTTAAATCATCAATTGGAGTCGATTATCAATTCGAGTTATGACGGGATCTATATCACTGATGCTCAAGGCAACGGAATCAAAGTCAACAAGGCTTATGAACGGATTACTGGGGTCAAACCGGAAGAGTTGTTGGGGAAAAATATGAAACAGGTTGTCGATGAAGGTATCGTCTCTGAATCAGTATCACTGAAGGTGATTGCCACTAAAAAGCCGGTCACCATTGTACAAAATGTGAGGGGAAAAGAAGTGTTGGTCACAGGCAATCCGGTATTTGATGAGGAGGGGCGATTGATCAATGTTGTTACGAACATCCGTGACATTTCGGAATTAAACAAGTTGAAACAGGATCTGGAAAAAACAAAAGCCCTTTCAGAAAAATATTTTTCCGAATTGACACGTCTGCGCCAAAAAGAAAAAGAAAACGAAGCAGGAGAAATCGTGGCCTATAGTAAAGAAATGAAACAAATCATCTATTTGGCCCGTCGTCTTGGACAAGTCGATTCTTCCGTTTTGATTCTTGGGGAGTCCGGTGTGGGAAAAGAGGTGATTGCACAGTTGATCCATGAGTCGGGAAAGCGAAAAAAGCACCCATTTATCAAAGTAAACTGCGGAGCGATTCCGCACAACCTTTTGGAATCCGAATTATTCGGTTATGAAGCGGGGGCTTTTACCGGAGCCAATCGACGCGGCAAACCCGGATTATTTGAATTGGCTGACCGGGGAACGTTATTTTTGGATGAAGTTGGAGATTTGCCGCTCGACCTGCAGGTGAAGTTGTTGAGAGCGGTTCAAAATCTTGAAATCACCCGCGTAGGCGGGACAAAAACGATCCACGTGGATGTGCGGATCATCTCGGCTACCAACAAAAACCTTGAAAAAATGGTGGAAGATGGAACGTTTCGCCAAGATTTATATTATCGTTTGAACATTGTCCCGATCAAAATTCCGCCTTTGCGTGAGAGAACAGAGGACATTATCCCTTTAACCTACTTTTTTCTGAATAAAATCAATCAAAAATATGGGATGAAGAAAAAAATGTCTCCTGAGCTTCTCAAAGTTTTCCAAAGTTACCATTGGCCGGGAAACATCCGTGAGTTGGAAAATTTGATTGAAAGACTGGTTGTGACGACGGAAGAGGAAACGATTACCCCGGACGATTTCCCGTCTGAAATGGTGACAGACTCGTTTATAACGCCGGAGTCCCCTCGCCCCTTGAAAGAGATTTTGCAAGACGTTGAACGAGGAATCATTGCCCGTGCGCTAAAAAAGTACAAAACGACGCGAAAAACGGCGGAAGTTTTGGGAGTTGATCAGTCCACTCTCGTTCGCAAAATTAAGCGCTTACATATTCCATATCCCCATTGATCCTGATGCCAAGAGTAACAGCTGATCGTTTGGCCAGCGTTGGCATAAAAATTGCTGAAAGATAATATGAGCTCACGATTTCTGGTACAATCCAATCCCGTCAAGCAAAACAGTAAGGGGGCAATAACGATGAAGATACCGACTTTTGACCTTACGGGGAAAGTGGCCTTAATTACCGGAGGCACAAAAGGGATCGGATTTGGCATGGCGATGGCCTTGGCTCATTATGGTGCGGACGTGGCCATTGTTGGGCGTAACAGGCAAGATGGGGAAACGGCGGTTCGCAAACTGCAAGAGAAAACGAACAAAGTGGAATTCTTTGCAACGGATGTCACTGACAAGCAACAAGTGAACGATATGGTGCAAAAAGTGGTAGATGCGTTCGGCCGCATCGATATTCTGGTAAACAATGCGGGGATGAATATTCGCAAGCCGTTAATCGAAATAGAAGAGGAAGATTGGGATCGGGTTTTGAACACCAATTTAAAAGGAATCTTTCTTGTCGGCCAAGCTGTCGCCCGACAAATGATCAAGCAAAAAGGGGGACGAATCATCAATATTTCATCCATTTTAGGATCGATTGGGTTGTCTCACCAGACAAGCTATGCCGCTTCTAAAGGCGGAATTAATCAGTTGACGAAAGTCTGGGCCTGTGAATTGGCGCCTTATCAGATTACAGTAAACGCCATTGGGCCTGCCTACATTAAAACGCCGATGACCGCAGAATGGTTGTCGGAACCCGATCGTTATCAAAACATTGTCAATAGTACTCTATTAGGAAGAATCGGCGAACTGGAAGATCTGGCAGGTCCAGTCGTTTTTCTCGCCTCGGACGCTTCGTCTTACATTACTGGCCAAGTGCTCTATGTCGATGGCGGATGGCTTGTCAGGTGAAAGGAGGAAAACCAATGTGGACGGAAAATGAAAAAAGTGGGATCGTCCGGGAATCTCATTTTGGACGGGAAGTATTCGTTTTTTCTGAGCGGCCTGCCAATGTGATGGAGATGCTGGAAAGCTCTGCTGTTCGTTTTCCTGACCGCGAGGCCCTGGTGATGGGGGAGCGGCGTTTGACATATCGGCAAATGAGGGAACTGGTAGAAAATATCGCCGGCCATTTGTACCACCGTTATCAGGTGCGGAAAGGGGAAAGAGTGGCGCTGTTATTGGGGAACGGCGTGGAATTCGCCCTCTTGTTTTTTGCTTGTGCCCGGATCGGGGCGATCGCGGTTCCTCTAAACACACGGCTCAACAGCAAGGAAATTACGTTTATGCTCAACCAGTCGGGTTCTTCTATTCTCTTTACCGACGATGAGTTCGCCTATCTTGTACAGAATGCGCATACATCCGTACCCTCGTTAAGGGCGAGATTTATCCTTGGCGGCGAAAGAGAAGGCTTTTTGCCTTATGAACCGCTGGAATCTCCCGCTGTTTCACCGCCGGAGACGATGGTTCGTGAAGAGGATCCGTTGTACATCATGTATACATCCGGCACTACCGGATTGCCGAAAGGCGCTGTCGGTAGCCATCTGGGTGCGATCCATTCGGTCATGTGTTATCACCGGATTTTCAGAACGACGGAAGCGGATCGTTCGTTAAACGCGGTTCCTCTTTTTCATGTGACCGGCTTGATCGGACAGCTTCTACATATGGTGTATGTGGGCGGAACCAATGTGTTGATGAGAAGGTTTAAGGCGGAACGGTTTATTCGTTTGTTGTCAGAGGAAAAGATTACATTTACTTTTAACGTTCCGACCATTTATGTGATGATGATGTCCCATCCTTCTTTCCGGGAGTACAGCTATCCTTCCCTGCGGATCTTGGCTTATGGCGGTGCCCCCATGTCCACCCATACCATTGAACAACTGCGAAGGGAATTCCCGGGTGTGCAGCTGCACAACGCATATGGGGCAACAGAAACGACATCACCGACAACCGTGATGCCGATAGGCTGCCAGGAAAAAAAGCCTGCATCCGTTGGTTACCCCATTCCGGTTGTTGAGATAAAAATTGTGAATGAAAGGGGAGAAACATGCAAACCAGGAGAAGTGGGAGAGCTTTGGATCAAGGGTCCTAATGTCGTATCCGGCTACTGGGAAAACGAAGAGGCCAATCGTAAATCGTTTCATGGAGAGTACTGGTGTTCTGGAGACCTGGCGATGATGGATGAAGAAGGTTTTGTCTACATTATGGATCGCCTCAAAGACATGATTAACCGAGGCGGGGAAAAGGTTTTTTCCGTCGAAGTGGAAAATGTGCTGTATCAACATCCGAAGGTGCTGGAGGCGGCGGTCGTCGGGATTCCGGATCCGGTTTTCGGCGAAGTGGTGAAAGCAGTGATCGTACCCAAACAAGAAACGACGGTGACGGCGGAAGAGATAAAACAATTCGTCAGGGAAAACCTGGCTGATTACAAAGTGCCTGCGGTGGTGGAATTTTGCAGCGAGCTTCCTCGAAATCCCGGGGGCAAAGTTTTGAAAAATTTGCTGCGTGAATCTCAACGCCAAGCGTAGAAAATTTGGCCAAATGTTCCTTGTCAAGTAGACAGGCATAAAAAGTCAAATGACCTGATCAAGATCCATGCTTGCCGGCATGGGTCTTTTTCTTTCCCATTTTGAGGATGTTCCTGTCCGATTTGGGAATCCTGTAAATGAGGAGCTTGGCGTCCAAGATTGGGGTCCAACATGAAAGAGCAGGGTGAATCGGATGAACAATGTGGTGGACTTTCAAGCATACCAGCAAAGAAACTGGGACCAGTTCAGGGAGCGCGCCGTTCATTGGCTGGATCCCGCAGAATACCAGACCTATTATCAAGAGATGGTCAGCTGGGTACTGGCGAGGGCCAATTGGTATGAACGTTATCTTGTGGAGGAGGCCTTGTTTGAGACGTTGCTGGACGGCTTTTGCATGGGGCTTGAAGCCAGCCGCCGGTATAAGGATGCGGAAAAGGGAGAAAAACGGGAGCAGGCTGCGGCGGTATTCAAGCAGCATTACCTGAAGCTGGCGGACGAATCGGTACGCCGGTACAGCGGAAAATATCATCTTTTCCATATTCTGGACGAATGGACATACCTTTCCATTCAGATCGTCCTGGATGATTGTATCTGCCGATGGTTTGAAAAAGGTTTTCGGGAAGGGATGCTTCGCAAAAAAAGGAAACAATGGTGAGACGGATGAACACAACCTTCAGCAGGATGAGAATCAGGAGGCGGCTTGTCCAAGTGATCTTGGGCTTGACCATGCTATGTTGCCTGAACATGGGAACCATCGGCCTGCATGTGGGGGCGGGCTCGGCCCATGCCTTGTCGCCTCTTGCGGGGAAAGTCGTTGTGCTTGACCCCGGTCACGGCGGACCGGACGGCGGGGCTGTCAGCCCGTCGGGTCTGGTGGAAAAAGCGGTGGCCCTGCAGGTGGCGCAATATCTCAGGGACTACCTGCAACAAGCAGGCGCGCTGGTGCGGATGACGCGTGAGACGGATACCGATCTGGCCAAGGCGAAAACCCGTGGCTATTCCCGGCGCAAGACGGAAGATTTGATGAAGCGGGCGCGCATCGTCAATGAGAGCCAGGCTGACATCCTGATCAGTATTCACCTCAACAGTTTTCCCAACCCGCGATACAGTGGCGCGCAGACGTTTTACTGCTCCAAACTGGAAGAAAGCCGCAAATTGGCGTCTTCAGTGCAACAGGAGTTGATCGCGGGGCTTGCCAACACAAAACGGATGGCCAAGCAGTTTGACGACATCTTTTTGTTGAATCAAAGCCGGATCCCGGCCGTTCTGGTGGAGATCGGGTTTCTCTCCCATGCGAAAGAGGCACAACTTCTGGCCGAGCCGGAGTATCAGAAAAAGGTGGCCGCTTCCATTTATCGGGGTATCCTCCGTTATTACACCGCCCCCCCTGACTGACATATTATGATATAATCATGGAGACGAAAGAGGTGTTGGATTCACAATAAGAGGTGATTAGGCCATGTTGACTCGCGAGCAAGTGCTCGAAGTGTTAAAGGATGTGGAAGACCCGGAGCTCCATAAAAGCGTCGTTGAACTAGATATGGTGCGAAACATCCAAATCAGCCCGGAAAACGATGTCCAGCTGGAATTGGTGCTGACGATTCAGGGCTGTCCCTTGAGAGCGGTGATTGAGGAAAGAGTGACAAAAGCGTTGAAGGAACGGGGAGCCCGCAATGTACAGTTGCGCATTGGCGCGATGACCGACGAGGAACGGGCCGCTCTCGCCAAGCGCTTGCGGGAAGAACGGGCGGCTCAGGCCGGGGCGACTTCCCAGCCGTCGGTTTCCCCGCTCTTGTCCAAGGATAGCGGTACCCGGTTTATTGCCATTGCAAGCGGGAAAGGCGGGGTAGGGAAGTCCACTGTAACGGTGAACCTGGCGGTTGCACTTGCGCGCGCGGGTGTTCGGGTGGGGGTCATCGATGCGGACATCTATGGCTTCAGTGTGCCGGATATGATGGGGATTGACCAGCGGCCCACCGTCATTGACAACCTGATTCTGCCGGTTCAAAAGCTGGGTGTCAAGGTCATGTCGATGGCCTTTTTCGTCGAAGATAACCGGCCGGTCATCTGGCGAGGCCCCATGTTGGGCAAGATGCTGCGGAACTTTTTCAGCGAAATCCACTGGGGCGAGCTGGACTACATGCTTCTCGACCTGCCGCCGGGGACAGGGGATGTGGCGCTGGATGTTCACCAACTGATCCCGCAAAGCAAGGAAATCATCGTCACGACCCCCCATTTGACGGCAGCTTTTGTGGCTGCGCGGGCGGGTGCCATGGCCATTCAGACCAATCATGAAATCATCGGCGTGGTTGAAAACATGTCCTGGTACGAATGCGGCCATTGCGGGAACAGAGCCTTCATTTTTGGCCAGGGTGGAGGACAGAAGCTGGCGGAGACGTTGCGCACCAAGCTGTTGGCCCAGATTCCCCTCGGCGCTCCGGAAGGAAGTGGTTTGGACGAGGCTCCCGGTATCTATCCGGCAGGTTCGCCGCAAGCCAAGATTTTTGATCAGCTGGCCAAAGAAGTGATCGACAGGACTGCTCCTGCCGTCAAGGGATAGATGGATCACGCGGTGGGCGCAGGGTGATTTTGCTGTGAGCGACCCATGGGTTCGGTGCTGCTCGCAGGTTAACTTCCACCCGCTGCACCACCGCCACCACCTTTTCCGCCGTCCTGCTGTCCACCCTGCTGCTTTTTTTCTTTCTTCGGCTTGGTGGCTTCTTCTTGCGCCTTGATCATCAATTGCAGGAGCTCCTCCTGGAACATGGGGCTTTGCAGCGACTCTTTCATCACGCTCATCATTTGCTGACGGAATTGGTTGCTTTTGAACAGTTTCAACAATTCCTTTTCGAATTCGGGATCCTGCATGGCTTCGATCATCATGGAGCGGTATTCCGGATCTTTCATCAAATCCTTGAGGAGCGTCTTGTTTTGTTCTTTTAACGCTTTTCCCAACTCGGCGGCAAACTTCGGTTCACGGATGATTTCATTCAATTTTTCCCGGTTTTGTTCACCGGTGATCATTTCTTGAATGATTTTTTTCAGGTCGTCCTCACTGAGGATGACCTGTTTTTGAAATTCCGGATCGTTAAACATCTCCTGAACCGCTTTTTTCCCGGCGTCCGTTTTGAGAATGTCCACGACCATTTCCTTTGTGCTTTCATAGGGCAATGGTTCCTGGGGCCGTTGTGCCGGGTTACAGCCATTGGCGACCAGGATGAAGGCCAACAGCCCCATCAGTGCCATCCGCCTTTTTCGCAACCCCCATGGATGTGTCTTTGCTTGAGAATGGCTCATGATGATACTCCCCTCGGATAACATTCTGGATGTATTATGCGTGAAAAGGTTCCTTGGAATGCGGGCGGAAGACTGGTAAAATCATAATGAAAAGCGCCTTGAAGGATAAGCCGAAGGCGTGATAGGGGAGGATATGCGTAGTGAAAGCGCGCAACTGGGCGTTTCTCTTTTTCACCACATTGGCGATTGGCGGCCTTTCCGGGCTGTTCTTTGGTTTCGGTATGTACGTGTTTCAAACCGGCGAAGAGGTGGTCGGCCAGGAGTTGATCCTGTCGATTATCGGTTATGCGGGCGCGGGGCTGATGTTCAGTTTAATCAGCCAGATGGGCCTGTTTGCCTATCTGTTTTTCCAGTCGATGATGCTGGGGCTTCTGAAACGAAACTGGCTCTGGCAAAGCTTTCAGGCGTTGCTCATCTTGCTGGTGCTGATCGACTGGGTATGGCTGAGGGCTGCGGCAGGCGGCGGCCGCTGGCTGGATTACCTGCCTCTGCCGCTGGCCCTTCTTGCCGTTGGGTTGGTCGTTGCGATACTGAAAAGCTGGATGACGGACAGGCAAGCCTTTATTCCGACGTTGTTTGTGATGGTGGTTCTGACGACGCTGGAATGGCTGCCCGCCCTGCTCACAGGCAACCCGCTGTCGATGTGGGTCATGGGGGTGCCGCTTTTCGTTTGCAACGCTTGGCAGGTGTTAATCTTGCACCGGCTGGTCAATGACGGAAAGAAACCGTCACCGGCGCGGAAGAAGAAATGGGCCACCGCCTGAGCGTCAAGGCAGTTCGGTGGTATCGATCTGGGCGGTCGCGATCAGTTCAGAGACGGTAACCAGTTCATATCCTTGTTCGCGAAGCCGGTCGATAATCACGGGCAGGGCTTCATGCGTCTGTTTGCAGGAGTCGCTGGCGTGCATCAGGATGATGTCCCCGGGGTGCACCTTGTCCAGGACGCGTTGGATGATGCGGTCAACCCCCGGATTCATCCAGTCGAGGGAGTCGGTATCCCACTGAATGACCGTATAGCCCAGCGAATCTGCCACGCGCAGGACACGCTTGTCAAAATCCCCGTTGGGCATCCGGATGAGATTGGGTTTGACGCCCGTCAACTCGCGCAGGATTTGGTCAGCCTTGGCGATTTGCTGGCGAATCTCTTCATCGCTCAACCGGCTGTAGTTGACGTGTTTATGGCCGTGGCTTCCGATTTCATACCCCGCATCGACGATTCGCTGTACGATCTCGGGATGATTTTCGGCCCAGGGCGAGGAGAGAAAGAAAGTGGCCTTTTCCACCTGTTTATCTTTCAGCACATCCAGAATCGGTCCGGGGCGCTTGTCTCCCCAGCTGATGTCGAAAGTAAGGGCCACTTTTTTCTTGTCTGTCGGCACGCTGTAGATGGCTGAGGGTTCGTCGCTGGAGAAGGTGGGGACGGCGTCGGCAAAGATGCTCTCCTCTTCTTTTTCCACGAAAAACACGCCGACGGCAAAGGCTGCGGCCACGGTAAAAATCAGGAACCTCTTCAATTGTGCGGCTTTTAAGACCATGAAAAGATTCATCGGGCGACACCTCTTTTCTGATGGGTTTGCTTGATGTTGGCATCAACGTGAAGAACGAGGCATGATCGTGATAAGGTTGTCCGCGCATGCCAGTATTAATGTATGCCTAACTTGCGGGCTGTATGAGAAAACCCGTCACCCGGCGTAGCCGGTCGCGGAATGGCATTTTGATCCGCGATGACTGTTGACAAAGACAGGTATCCATGGTATCATTCCTAACGTTGTTGCAGTTGCCCGTTGGCAACTGAACGAGGCATCTTGAAATCTCCGTCGAAACGTATTAGAATAATGAAGTGCACAGAGAGGTGCGCAGACCGTTCCTCCGTAGCTCAATGGTAGAGCAACCGGCTGTTAACCGGTAGGTTACAGGTTCGAGTCCTGTCGGAGGAGCCAGTTCAAGCTCCCATAGCTCAGCAGGTAGAGCGCTTCCATGGTAAGGAAGAGGTCACCAGTTCGAGTCTGGTTGGGAGCTCCAGCAGATGGCCCGTTGGTCAAGTGGTTAAGACACCACCCTTTCACGGTGGTAACAGGGGTTCGAATCCCCTACGGGTCACCATGGACGGTTAGCTCAGCCGGGAGAGCACCTGCCTTACAAGCAGGGGGTCGGCGGTTCGAACCCGTCACCGTCCACCATCGACAACTGGAGCTTTGACAGTCAAGCCGGTGTAGCTCAACTGGCAGAGCAACTGACTTGTAATCAGTAGGTTGGGGGTTCAAGTCCTCTCACCGGCACCATGTATAAGCTCTTTTTTTTGGGAAATTTTATGGAGGGGTACCAAAGTGGTCAAATGGGGCGGACTGTAAATCCGTTGGCGTTGCCTTCGTAGGTTCGAATCCTACCCCCTCCACCATCTACATATTGGGGAGTAGCCAAGCGGTAAGGCAACGGACTTTGACTCCGTGATGCGTAGGTTCGAATCCTACCTCCCCAGCCACGTTATGAGCCATTAGCTCAGTTGGTAGAGCACCTGACTTTTAATCAGGGTGTCGGTGGTTCGAGTCCACCATGGCTCACCATTTTTTTGTTTATTTACACCATTCTGTCAGTGGTGCTGCTGCGGACAAGCAAAGATGCGGGTGTGGCGGAACTGGCAGACGCGCTGGATTTAGGTTCCAGTGGGAAACCGTGGGGGTTCGAGTCCCTTCACCCGCACCAGGATACCAGCAATAAAACATCGGTGATTTTCGTCGCAAATCCTATACATCGGCACAAAAACGTCGCTCAGGGTGGTTGCCTGTGCGGCGTTTTTTATTCCTGAACTGCAAGCACCAAAATTAGGCAATTGCGCGATAACGATCCATTTGGGAGGGAATACGATGTACTATCAAGCTGGAAAGGAGGTTCTCATATGGGTTATCCCGCAGGTGGAGGAGGATTTCTCGGCAGCTTTATCGGCGTGATTCTGGTCATCTTCGTGCTTCTGGCCATCATTGCCTCTCACAGTGGATTTGGCTACGGCGGTTACGTTGATCCATAAGTGGTGTAAGGGGACCCAAAACCGTGAACCTACCGTATTCCTGTTGATGGGCTGTGGGGCTGCTGGAAGGAATTCTTCCGGCGGGCCCTCTTTCATTGCGCTTGAAAGGAAATATTTTCCAACAAAAAACCGCTTGAAAAAGAGCGGCAGATGGTGTATGTTAGTTAATGGAATTCTTCTTTATGCGGACGTGGCTCAGGGGTAGAGCATCGCCTTGCCAAGGCGAGGGTCGCGGGTTCGAATCCCGTCGTCCGCTCCATTTATTTGATGAATCAGCGTGAAGAACTGAATGGAAAGCACAAAAGCCTTGCACGGGAGTTGCAAGCTTTTTTTTTATTAGCTACGGAGGAACGCGGGATGAAGCCACTTCAGGAGATCTGGCAGGTTTTCTCGGTGGTGGTTGATATCGCCATCGTCTCGTATGTCTTCTATAAATTGTTGATGCTCATCCGGGGGACACGAGCCATCCAGTTGATTCAAGGCATTGTGATCATCGTCCTTGCGTGGGTGCTGAGTTCGCTTCTAAATCTGCGAACGTTGGAGTGGCTGATGTCCCAAGCGTTTACATACGGCGTTCTGGTGATCTTGATCATTTTTCAGCCGGAATTTCGGCGAGCCTTGGAGCAATTGGGCCGTGGCCGCTTCTTTGTGCGTACCGGCGTACAGGAGGACAGCGATCTGCTCAGCGTGGCCGAGGCTTGTTACAAGGCAGCCACATACATGGCCCAGCGGCGCATTGGAGCGCTGATCGTCCTGGAACGGAAGATCGGGCTCAACGACATGATTGAGACGGGGACGCGGCTGGAGGCAAAACTGTCTGCAGAGTTGCTCATTAACATTTTTACGCCCAACACCCCCCTTCATGATGGGGCGGTGATCATCCGTGATGCGACCATTATGGCTGCGGGTTGCTATTTGCCGCTTTCGGAGAGCCCTTTCATCAGCAAGGAGTTGGGGACGCGTCACCGGGCCGCGGTGGGGGTCAGCGAGATCACCGATTGTTTGAGCCTGGTCGTTTCAGAAGAGACGGGGCAAATCTCACTGGCTTCCGATGGCGTGTTGGAGCGGGACATTCAAGGCGAGGTGTTGTTTTTGCGGTTGCGGGAGGCGCTGATGCCGTCGGCGAAAAAGGCAGGATCTTTCCGCCAGAAATGGGGGCAGAAAGCCGATGGATAAGTGGTTGAACCAGCCGATGGTTGTTCGCATCGTCTCTGTCTTGTTGGCCATTATGCTCTGGTTTGTCGTCAATGGATCCAGTCCCAACCCGGTGACCACCACGGAAATCACCCAAAATGAGATTCGCATTGACAATGCCGCCCTGGAAGTAAGATATGACGAGCGAAAGGTAGCGCTGCTGGAAGCGCCGCAAACGGTCGATCTGATTTTGCGCGGTTCGCAACGGGATTTGAGCCTTTTTCGCCTGCGCGATTACAAAGTGTATGCGGATGTCACCGGTTTTGGCCCGGGAGAGGTACGGGTGCCCGTGCAGTTTGACGGATTTCCTCCCAACTTGCACGTAGAGGCCAACCCTGCAGAAGTGCGCATTGTCCTGGAAGCCAGGGAGAGCAAATCCATGCCGGTGGATGTGGAATGGCTCGGGATGCTGCCGGAGGGTTTCCAGTTGGGTTCGCCGCTCATCCGGCCGGCCGAGGTGCGGATCGGCGGCGGCAAGAGCCTGCTGGATCGAGTCGTTTCAGTGAAAGCGTACGTCCATTTGAATGCAAGAGGTGAACATTTGATCCAGGAGGTATCATTGCGGGCCGTCGATGCACAGGGGAACAGCCTGGATGTGGATATCCAGCCAGCGACCGTTCGGGTCGAGGTGCCCATTCGCAGTCCGCGCAAAACGGTGCCTTTGGACTTGCAATTGCAAGGCCGCCTGCCGGATGGGTACAGTGTGTCTGCGGTGGAGATGTCTCCCCAGGAAGTGACATTGATCGGGCCGCTTGCCGTGCTGAACAAGTATCACCAATACCGCGGGCCGACATTGGATCTGACGACCCTGAAGGAAACGCAGGTATTGAAACTGTCGGTTCCTATAGAAAAAGGCCTGTTCAGTGTAGAACCTGCGGTTATCGAGGTGCGCGTTCAAATCAGCCCATCCCGAACCAGGGTCATCGAGCAGTTGCCGATTCAGGTTAGGGGCCTGCCCGCCGGAAAAGAGATCAAATGGCTCCAGCCGGAAAACGGAAAACTGGACCTGACACTGGAAGGGACAGGGGAGCGGCTTGACGCCCTGTCCGCCAACGATGTGCAGGTGATCCTGGATGTCAGCCGGCTGTCCGAGGGAGAGCACCGCAGCCGTATGGAGGTGAAACTGCCTCCGTTTATCCAGGTCAAAGGCCTATTGCCGGAAGCCAGATTTCTCCTGCAGGCCGCCGGAAGCAGGGAGCCGGCCGGCGATCAGCCTGAGGACGTGATGCCGCCGGAACGTCCGCCCAATGAATCGGGATGAGTTCGGCCCGATCATGGATACGTCATGTTGTTGGAACAACCAGAGAGAACGATGGGAGTGGAAAAGAATGAGGAAGTATTTTGGCACCGATGGTGTACGTGGCGTCGCGAACCGGGAGCTGACGCCGGAGCTTGCGTTTCGGATCGGCCGCGCGGAAGGAAATCTGGCTGCGGCTCGTGCTTCCGGGCGGCCGAAAGTCCTGATCGGCCGGGATACGCGGATCTCGGGGGAGATGCTGGAGGCGGCGCTCACCGCTGGCCTGCTTTCGGCTGGGGCAGATGTATACCGGCTCGGCATCATCAGCACCCCGGGAGTGGCCTGGTTGACAAAAACGCTGCAGGCAGATGCCGGCATCATGATCACCGCCTCGCACAACCCGGTGGAAGACAATGGAATCAAAATTTTTGGTCCGGACGGGTTCAAGCTGACCGATGAGGAAGAGGAACAGATCGAGCGCCTGCTGGATGAGCCGGAGGACAAGCTGCCGCGCCCGGTCGGCGGCGGGGTGGGCCGTCTCCTGGATGCAGCGGAAAAAGCCGAGGATTATCTGAATCACTTGTCGGGGACCATCCACGGAGACTTGCAGGGACTCAAAGTGGTTCTGGATTGTGCCCACGGGGCCGCCTCCTATCTTGCGCCGCGCCTGTTTCGCCGGTTGGGGGCCGAGGTGTGGGTCATTGGCGCTGAGCCGGACGGCATCAATATCAATGATGGCGTGGGCTCCACGCACCCCTCCCGTTTGCAGGAAGAGGTGAAAAGGCAGCGGGCGGATGTGGGGCTGGCTTTTGACGGCGATGCGGACCGGCTGATTGCCGTAGATGAAGAAGGGCAGATTGTGGATGGCGACCACATCATGTGCATTCTGGCCCGGTCGTTGAAAGAACAGGGACGCCTGGCGAAAAACACCCTGGTCACCACCGTGATGAGCAATATCGGCCTGTACCAGGCGATGCGTGAGTTGGGGATAGCCACCGAACAAACGGCGGTGGGTGACCGTTATGTGCTGGAACGGATGCTTGAGGGAGGATTTGTCATTGGCGGTGAACAATCCGGACACGTGATCCTGCTGGATTATAACACGACCGGCGATGGCATGCTGACCGCCCTGCAACTGGTACAGGTGATCAGGGAAAGCGGGAAAACGCTCGGGCAGCTCAAGCAGGTCATGCGGAAATTCCCGCAAGTGCTGCACAACGTGCGTCTGAAGAGGGCAGAAGCCAAAACCGCCTGGCAGCAGCATCCGGCGATCATGGAAGCCATTGGCGAGCTGGAACGGCGATTGGGCGATGCAGGCCGTGTGCTGGTTCGCCCATCCGGAACGGAGCCGCTGTTGCGGATCATGGCGGAGGGTCCCGATGAAGCGATCCTGCGCCAGCATATCCTGCGCATTGCGGAGATCGTCGATCGGGAATTGAACCAATAAATTGATTGACACGGCGAATAACTGTCTGACAGCCGATGCAGATCCAGGCATTTGTCCTGTTTTCTGCTCGGCTGTTTCTATTTATTCCACGATCCTCCTTTTTCTTTTCATTTCAAAATTCATGGACGACAGCCAGGATGGGTGCCATTCATGCAATATCAATTCCTCTCTCGCTGGACAGACTTTACAAATCATTTAACCTGGCTTTAAAAAGGGTTAATATGTGCGGGATAAACTTTGAAGTAGATAATGAAATGTTAGATTTACAATGTTAAGCGAGAGGAGAGTGCAGATGAAACTTATTTTAATGGGGGATTTGCATTTTCCCGAATTGGATGAGACGATACCCGGACTGGTAGATGCTCGGGATGGTTTTTATCAAACATTTTTGGGACGTTTTTTAGAAATAGACGCGGATGCTCATATCTCACTTGGTGATTTGACAAATTACGGCACGCCTCTGGAGTTGAAGGGAGTGTATGAGATATTAAAGAACAGGGACAGGAATTTTTATCATGTCTTAGGAAATCATGATCTCTACGCTCAACCCAGAAAAGAGGTGCTCAAAATGACGGGGCAGGCACGCTATCATGTCATTGACACGGATCGCGCCGTGCTTGCCTTTTTGGATACCGCCAAGGAGATGGATTATGAGGATTGGGGAGGCTGGGTGGATGAAGAACAGCTGCAGTGGTTTGAAGAGGTGGTCAAGGCATCCGGTTCAAAGCCACTGTTGGTTTTTGCACATCATCCCGTATACAACACGACAAAAAGATCGGAGATTGATAAAGGCTCCATCCATCCGAGTATTGATATGTGGCGTATTTTACGGCAAAAAGAGGGTGTTGGCATCTATTTCAACGGACACACGCATGTAGACTCGATTGTCAAGCAAGATAATTGGACTTTTGTACAGCTTTCGGCATGCCTTGATCAGCCTGCCTTCCGAGTGGTGGAAATGGGACAGAATGAGGTTCGTATTTCTGCCGTTGACGTGACGGATGCGGACGTTTTGAAGAATGCGCCGATTGTTTTCAATCATATGAATCACTTTACACATAACCCTTTGGCGCGCGGGGAAGCATCCGACCGTGAATGCAGCGTCCCAATTCGATGAATTGTATCGGGCCATCTTTCCATTGCGGCTCAGTGAGCCGCCATTTTTATTTCATGCGAGACTTATTTAAATAAAATTTACAACGACTTAATACCCGGTTAATAATGATTCTTTATGCTTAATGTGGCATTGCAGGATACGCTGTGAAGATTTTGAGGGTAATTGCGAAAAAACAAAAGGTTAAGGAGGAAGTCCATGTTCAAGAAGCTGGGAACGTTCATCCTTGCACTGATCATGATTTCTTCTCTTGCCGCGTGCAGTACAAACAGTACGAGCGGTGTTTCTTCTTCGTCAGCCGATGGCAACGGAAAAGACAAGATCGTCATTAAGTACTGGTACGCCTGGGGCGGCAAAATTCAGGAAGCCAAACAAAACCTTGTCAAACAGTTCAACCGATCCCAGGATCGCATTGAAGTGATTGCTGAGTATCAAGGGACCTACGATGATCTTCATGCCAAGGCCCAAGCGGCATTTGCCGCAAAAAATGCCCCGGCGGTGATGGATCTCGAGATTGCCTCCACCGGCATTTTTGCCCGCTCCGGCATGTTGGAAGATCTGACGCCGTTTGCTGAACGGGACAAGGAAGAGGTCAAGATTGACGATTTTCATCCTGGGCTCATGGGGAACTCCTACGTGGATGGAAAACTTTACGGCCTGCCTTTTATGCGCAGTACCCCGATTCTCTATAAAAATGTCACCATGCTCAAAGAGGCTGGCTTGGATCCTGCCGGGCCGAAAACCTGGGAGGAATTTGAACAGTACGCCCGCAAGCTGAAGGAAAAAGGCAAACTGGCCATGACCATGCCTGCCGATATCTGGTTTTATGAGGCTTTTGTCGCGCAGAGTGGCGGACAAATGTTGTCTGAGGACGGCAAAACGGCAGCCTTCAATTCACCGGAAGGCGTTGCGCCTGTCGAGTTCATGAAGCGATTGGCCAGCGAAGGGCTGATCAAGATTCCGACCGGCGATGAGGCTGGAGAAATGGCCAATAAAGACTGGGCAAACCAAATCTCAGCCATGAAGTTCGGTTCGACTGCGAACGTTGCTGAGAGCATGGAAATTGCGAAAGGGAACGGGTTTGACATGATGACTGCGTTTATGCCTGCGAATAAATCGTATGGCGTCCCGACTGGCGGTTGCCATTTGGTGATGCTGGCCGGTCTTGGTGAAAAAGAAAAAGAAGCAGCCTGGGAATTTATTAAGTGGATGACGGCAAAAGAACAAACCATTTACCAACATAAAAACACCGGATATCTGCCCACCCGTATTTCGGCCATCGAAAGCGATGAATTACAAGCCCTTTATAAAGAATACCCGCAGTACAAAGTGGCGATTGACCAACTGGAGTACGCCCGGCCCCGGCCGATGGCAGATGCGTACCCAGAAGTGACGAAGATTCTCAAGCAAGCGATTGAGAAGGCCATCCTCGATCCGAAGGTGTCGCCGCAAGATGCGTTGAACGAAGCGGCTGAGAAAGCAAACAAACTTTTGAGTAAGTAGATAGGCGTCCCCTTCCCTTTATCTTTGTCTCTCGTGACCGAAGCCAGGGGTGGTGAAGCGCGTGACCGAGTGGCTGTCTGAGATTAAAGTGATCATCTTTGATATGGATGGAACGCTTTATCAGGAAGACACCTTTATGGATCGGTATATCCGCTATCTGTTGGAAGGAACCGAATGGGAAGCGGAAACGGATGCGGCCGTCGCCGAAGCAAGAAAGATCTTGTACGGGCAGCATCCCGTCAAATTCGGACATGCGCCTGCGCTTCCTGGATGAGCTGGCCGCACTGATGCGTGCCATGCAGAAACCAAGGACGAAGGCCATCCATCTATAAAGCTGATGGATTGAAAAAAGACCAAGCATGTCATTGAGGGGGGATCAAGGCGTGGCCAAGATTGAGTTGAAAAACGTGACCAAAGCGTTTAAAAACGAAGTGGTGATCCAGGAAATGAATCTTACCATCCAGGATGGTTCGTTTACGGTGCTCGTGGGGCCGTCCGGATGCGGCAAATCCACCACGCTGCGGATGATTGCAGGGCTTGAGAAGCAGACCTGCGGGGATATCTGGATCGGCGACAAGTGTGTGAATGATACGCCGCCCGGAATGCGCGATGTGGCCATGGTATTTCAAAACTATGCCCTCTACCCGACCATGACTGTTCGCGAAAATATTGAATTCGGGCTGAAAAACAGAAAGGTGCCGAAAAAGGAAAGGGAAGCATTAGTCAAGGATATCTGCGAAATTGTGGGCTTGACGCCTTACCTCGACAAGAAACCGCATGCGTTGTCGGGGGGCCAGCGGCAACGGGTGGCACTTGCCCGGGCGATGGTCAAAAAACCGAAGGTGTTTATTTTCGATGAGCCGCTTTCCAACCTGGATGCCAAATTGCGCAATCAAATGCGGACTGAGCTGATACAGCTTCATCAAAGGCTGGGCACCACCTTTGTCTATGTGACTCATGACCAGGTGGAGGCCATGTCCATGGGGGATCAGATTGTGGTGATGAACAAGGGAAAGATCCAGCAGGTGGACGCGCCGATGAAGTTGTACCATGATCCGGAAAATCTGTTTACGGCCCAGTTTATCGGTACGCCTGCGATGAACATCTTCCACTTCCGCGAGGTGGAAGGCTTGCATGTCGAAACGGAGGTTGAGATTGGCTATTTCGGCTTCCGTCCAGAACATGCGCTGCTGCATCCCGGTTATTATACAGAGGGGTTGGCCGTCGAAGGGGAAATCCTGACCCGCGAGAGCCTGGGGGCGGAAAATATTTATCAGGTCAAAGCAAAAATGGGAACATTTTTTGTGAAGAACTTCCTCGCCCCTTTGGAGCAGAAAAAACATGTCCGGGTGGTCGTTCCTTACGAACATCTCTATTATTTTGCTCCCGATGGACAGCGAATTCGCGGCATTGAAGTCCGGGCAAGGAGCCTTGTCGCCGGAGGCGCTTAGGGAGGTGCGCGGCAAATGGCACTGTGGGAAAAACTCCGCCCCTATGCGATGGTCGCTCCGGCTATCCTTGTCTTCTCGTTGTTTTTCATCTATCCCATCTTTTACATGATCTACCTCAGCTTGTTTGAATGGAATTTCATCAGCCCCGTGAAAACGTTTGTCGGTTTGCAAAACTTTATCGATCTGTTTCAAGACGAAGAATTCCTTCAGGTATTAAAGAATTCGTTTATCTACACCTTTTTGACGGTGACGCTCACCATTGGCATATCGTTATTTCTCGCCCTCTGGTTAAACCGTACCGGGATCATTTACGGGATTGTGCAAGGCGCGATTTTCAGCCCGCATATCATTTCATTGGTCTCCATCTCCCTGTTGTGGAGCTGGTTGATGGATCCCGAGTACGGCCTTTTGAACTGGGTGATTGGCTTGTTCGGTTTTGGTAAGTTGCAGTGGCTGTCCCATCCCGACACGGCCTTGATTTCATTGGTGATTGTTGCCGTATGGAAGGGTGTCGGCTTTAACACACTGGTTTTTATCGCAGGCTTGCAGAGCATTCCAAAGGATATTTACGAGGCGGCCGCTCTCGACCAGTCCAAACCTTGGACGACGTTTTACAAGATTACATTGCCCATGCTTTCGCCGACGATCTTTTTCCTGGTGATCATCTGCATGCTCAATTCCTTTCAAGTATTTGAGACGATTTACATCATGACCCAGGGAGGGCCTGTCAATTCCACCAATACGCTTGTTTACTATATTTATCAGTATGGTTTTCAGTTCTTCAAAATCGGCTATGCCTCCGCTGCCGGAGTGATCCTTCTGATCATCCTTGCTATATTGACCATCCTTTATTTTCGGCTTCTTTCAAGACGCGTCCATTATGGCTAAGCATGTGGATAATGGAAAGCATTTATTATAGTCGGAAAAGGTGATGCCGTTGAAATCTGCTGATCAGCTTGCTCCCGAACGCGGTTCGGATTGGCTTCCGCCGGTTGCCACTATGAACAGTGTAAAGGTGGCGCGATTTGTCATTCGGGTGATCAACGGGATCGGTTTGACGCTGTTGGTGCTCATTTTTGCCCTGCCGTTTGCCTGGATGATCTCGACGTCATTTAAAACGCTGCCGGAAACGATGGTTTTTCCGCCCAAATGGCTGCCAGAAAACCTTGTCTGGGAAAATTTTGTCCGGGCGTGGAATACCGGTCCCTTCCTGCATTACTTTATGAACAGTGTGATTGTTGCAGTCGGCATCCTTTGTTTGCAGATGCTGACGGTGATTCCTGCTGCCTATGCGTTTGCGCGTTACCAATTCAGGGGATCCGGGTTTCTGTTCGGCATGACCATGATTACCCTGATGGTTCCGGCGCAATTGATTTTTCTGCCTGTGTATTTGCAAATGAGCGCGTGGAAGTTGCTGGACACATACTTTGCCCTTATCCTGCCATTTGCTTCGAGCGCATTCGGGATTTTTCTCCTGCGGCAATCGTTCAAACAGGTGCCGGAGGAACTGATCGAAGCGGCCAGACTGGACAACGCCAAAGAGTGGCAAATCATCCTGAAAATCATGGTTCCAATGGCAAAACCGGTCCTTGTGACGTTTGCGATGTTCAGCTTTATCGCCCACTGGAACGATTACTTCTGGCCGCTCGTGATGACCACCAACGATACCGTCAGAACACTTCCGTTGGGGATCGCCCAGATTCGCCATGTGGAAGGGATTGTCACCTGGAATGTCCTGATGGCGGGAAATATGATTCTGGTCATGCCCATCTTGATCGTGTTCTTTCTCGCGCAGCGGCAGATCATTCGCGCCTTCGTCTATAACGGCGTAAAATGAGCGGCCTGCATTATGATGAATGAATGATATTCACATAACCTTTTCCAGCTAAAACCCGCGCATCATCATATCCGGGCTAAAACTCAGGATGTATCCTGTTTCTGCCCGGCTTTTTTGTTTGCCCGGTCTTAAGTCGGGGTAAAAAACCTACTTAGGAAGAGGTGTTAATTTTATCATTCTTGTTTTATTATAAAATGGTATTGCCATATAGAATTTCCATTTTTTAGGAGGGATGTGGATGTCCATTCTTGAGGTAAAAGATCTTCGCAAAACGTTTGGTTCTGTCGTGGCGGTTGACAGGATCAGCTTCACTGTGGAAGAGGGGGAGATCTTCACGATCATCGGCCCCAACGGTGCCGGCAAAACCACCACATTGGAGATGATTGAAGGATTGCAGGCGCCCGATCAGGGTGAGGTTTCCATTAAAGGCATGGGATGGAAGCGTGATGCTGAGAAAATCAAGCAGATTATCGGCGTGCAACCCCAAACGAGCGCGCTGTTTGACAAGTTGACCGTCTATGAGAATCTGGACGTATTTTCCAGTTTCTATCATAAAACGCGGCCCGTGCCTGAGATCATCGAATTGATCAACCTGCAAGAACACCGCAATAAATGGGTCCAGAACCTCTCGGGCGGCCAAAAACAGAGGCTGGCCATCGGGCTTGCACTGGTCAACGATCCGGACATTCTCTTTTTTGATGAGCCGACGACGGGACTGGATCCGCAAGCGCGCATCAATATCTGGGACATCATCTTAAAACTGAAGGAATTGGGGAAAACGGTGATTCTTACCACGCATTACATGGAAGAAGCGGAGAAATTAAGCGATCGCGTCTGTATCGTCGACCAGGGGCGGGTCGTCGCTTTGGACACGCCCAAGAAACTGATTGATCAATTGAGCAAGGAACGGGAAATTCAACTCGCTTTTACAGACCCTGCGCAAAATGAGGCGATGGCGGCGTTGATCAAAACGCTGCCAAAGGTAAGCAATGCAAATGTCGAAGAGAATCGCATCCATGTTTGGACCGAGCGCCCCGAGGAGACATTATATCATTTGTTTCAATATACGGCCGAGAATCACATTGAAGTGGAGCAGGTGAGCATCAAGGATCTGAGTTTGGAAGATGTGTTTATTGCCTTGACGGGCAAGGAATGGAGGGATTAGGGAGATGCGGCAGCTGATGAAGTTGTTTGAAGCAGAGCTGAAGTCCACCCTGCGTGAGAAAGCGGTCTGGTTTTGGCTGATTTTCTTTCCCGTCATTTTGTTTGTCATTTTTACAGTCATTATAGGCGGGGCAAACGAGGAGTCTGATTTTGAAGCCAAAGTGGTCACGGTGATTGAAAAGCCAAGTCAAGCAGCGGATCAATTGAACGCGATATTGCACGACATCGACGTGTTCAAATGGGCCGAAGACGAGCCGGTAGCACTGGAGACGGCAAGAGAACTGGTAAAGGACCGTAAAGTGGATGCGGCGATCGTTTTGCCGGCAGGGAATGAATCAGAAAAAGTGGTTCTATTGATGAATAAAGAGAAAGAGAATTCAGCAACGGCCCAAGCCCTTAGCGGCATTCTCGCCGGGGTTCTTGAAGAGATGAATTACCGTTTGGCCAACGCAAAACCCACGTTTGCGCTTGCAACCGAATATCTCTCTTCCGGCGGTAACCAAATCAAATTTGTGGATTTCCTGATGACAGGGATGTTGGCCCTGGGTCTTGCGCAATCGGGACTTTTCGGCCAGATGGGGCTGGTGGAGTACCGCCGGAATGGATTGCAGAAGCGGCTGATGTTGACCCCCATCAAAATGCATCTGTTTGGCATCGGCCACATCATGGTTCACTTTATTCTTGGCGTCATTCAGGTGATCGTGATTACATTGATTGGCGTGCTGTTTTTTAAGGTCAATCTGAACATCGACTTTCTCGCTTTTATCATCGTCTTCGCAGTTGGTGTCATCGCATTCAACGCGATGGGGTATATGCTTGCCTCATTCAGCAAAACGCAGGAAAGCTACTCTGGGCTTGCCAACATTGCCTCTTTTTTGATGATGTTTATCAGCGGCGTGTTCTTTGATCTCGCCATGCTGCCCGAATATATCCGCCCTGTTTCCAATGTCATACCACTTACCTATTTTGTCAGCGGGATTCGGGACAGCATGGTTTACGGCCTGGGAGTCACGCAAACACAGTTTTGGATCAACATCGCCGTGATTGCGGCATGGGGAGTGGCGGCATTTGTCATCGGGACGCTGTTCAGCAAAAGGCGGACTTAACCATCCTGAAACATGTTCAACATTTCGCTCCTTAGCAGATGTCAACCCCTTCGTTGTTGCCATTGCTGGCTGCATTCGAAGGGGATTTGATTGCTAAGGGAGGTTTTAAGTTGTAAGCGATGGAACTATATGGGTAAATACAACATCGATCATCTCGAAATCATCGGTATTGACCCCAATCCGCAGTTTGACCTGAAGACATTTTACCTGCGACTGGCCGGACAGTTATCCAGCCTGCAGCCCTAGATATTTTTGAGCCATACAACAAGTTCTGTTCAAAATTGTGTTCAAGCATGTGGAGATCTTTTGATCTGGGACAGGGTGTACGGATGATACCCGTATATCCTGCCTTTTTATTTGAAAAAGAAGCAAACATATATTCTGTGACATACTGTTGTCAGAATACCTAGGGTATCATGCGGATAGCATAAAAATTTGTTTGTTGGGGGGAGGCACATTGCGGCTTGCTGCACTGATTTTAGGCATTATTGGGGGCATTGCCGGGTTTGGCGGCGCACTTTTTGCACTGATAATTGGCGGGTTGGACGCGGCGTTTTCCGGATCAGGAACCAGTCCTGTCATTGGGTTGGGCGTAGCGGCTGTTTTATTCAGCCTGATTGGCCTGGTAGGCGGCGCGCTTGCATTAAAAAAACCAAAGGCTGCGGGGATCATGATGCTCGTCAGTGCTGTCGGGGGCCTCGTTTCGATTTCATGGGGTTACGTTGTAGCTTTTCCAGTATTTCTCATCGCGGGGATTTTGGCGCTGTTGAGTCAAAAGGAACTTGAGACAACCACAAACATATAGGGAGGTTTGGTGATGATGCATGTCAAAAAATGTCTGGCCGGCTTGTTGATTGGTCTTCTTGCTGTGTTTCTTGTCGGCTGCGGGGAAACGGTGACGCCTGAGAAAGTTGATTCAAACACGTCATCTCAAGAAAAAGAGGATGCAAACCCGACGGCGCAAGATGCGGAAAATCAGAAACCTCCGGCGCCACAGACCTTTGCGGTGGGAGAACAAATTAAAATGGGTGACCTCATTTTTGTGGTGAACAGTGTGCGCGACAGCGAGGGAGATCAATTCATCAAACCGCAACAGGGTCATGTCTACAAGATGGTCGATGTGACGCTTGAGAATGTCGGAAATGAATCAGACGTGATTAGCTCATTAATGATGTTTTCGCTGAGCGATGCAGACGGATATAAGTATAACGTGACCATTGGACCCGAGACAAAAGGAAGTTTGGATGGTGAATTGCAACCAGGCAGGAAGATGCGTGGCGAACTCACATTCGAAGTGCCGAAAGATGCGAAAGGGCTAGAGTTGCTGTTTGAACCAAATGTTTTTGGGTTTGGTCAGGCGATTGTCAAGCTCCATTGACAGCGTTGAGCAAGGCGGGTTCGGGCTGTAGAAAGTGGGTGCCAATCGGGAATCGTTCGTTTCGAAGTCGAGTTGATCTCAGGTATTGCTCCTGATGCGGCTCGGCTTTTCGTTTGGTTTTAGACGGAGTAAAAATGGTTTTGGTGCAGGGTTACCAATCAGTGATATACTGATGTGGAAAAATCCATGAGGAATTGCATTGCTTCACTTTGACCCATCCTCGCATCCTGAAAAAAATAAACGGTGAGTAAATGGAACACTCCCGCCACCTGCGTTACCGCTTTGAAGAGGGGCTTCTTGGAAATGAATGATAAAATACGTCCGGTTTGGGGAGGATCGCCATGGCAACTGTCGATGACTTTTTAAAGTTGGATATTCGCGTTGGAACAATCGTCAAAGCAGAGCGGTTTCCTGAAGCGAGGAAGCCGGCGATCAAACTGGAAATCGATTTTGGTGAATTGGGTGTGAAGACATCTTCCGCTCAAATTACGCGCAGGTATCAGCCGGAGACGCTTGTGGGCCGTCAGGTGGTTGCGGTTGTCAACTTCCCACCAAGGCGCATCGCGGGCTTTTGCTCTGAAGTGCTTGTCCTTGGCGGCGTGCCGGAAGAAGGAGATGTTGTGTTGCTAAAACCTGATGAACCTGTCCCCAACGGCACACCGATTGCTTGAGGAGGATGCCGTCTGCAGCTTTCATGCTGCACCTGATGGGCTGCTTGCGCCGGTTGACGGCCAGGCGGCTCAGCTTTTCTTCAGGATGCTTAAGACATTTTGTACATATTCGGCGTTTCGCGGATAGGCAAACAACACGCCGTCGGCGTAGTGCCGGGCCACCTGGGTGGCCTTTGCCAGCTTATGCGGGTCCAGGTCACAAGCGTACAATTCGATGAGGAACGGTTTTTTCAACATGTCTCGAAAGCCCCATGCCAAGGTTTCCAGCCAATAGGTGACACTGTAATGAAGATCGTAGACCGGTATGACGAAGCAGTCGACATACTTGCTCACCGCATCAATGTCCACGCCGAACCTGTGGTAATGGTGAACTTTTAAAGGATCGGGATAGAGCGTCATATAGAGCCTGTTCTTTGTCGCTTCCCGGCAGGATCGCACAAAATCGGTGATCACAGATGCCCGCCATGCCTCCCAATCTTCCAGCCGGGATTGCTTCCATTTCTCTTGGCAAATGGTGCACCAACAGAACCCCTCGCGCGGAAACCCCACAACGTCCAGCCTCACTTCTCCCTGCCGATCCGCTTCTTTGACGATGCGCAACAACTTTTCTTTCCACTCGTCCCTGGATGGACAGAGACAATCCCAGTCGAAGTATTTTTCCTTTCGCGTGGCTTTCATCCCGTCTTTGGACACCGCGACAAAATCAGGATGCTCCTTAATCCATTGGTTATCCGAAAAACAGCTGACCATGCTCACGGTGCCTGGTATGGGCGTGCGGTGAACGCCTAATACATCTTTAATTTCATACATGATGACAGAAAGATCATTGGCTTGCTGGACCAGCTCGGGATTGCTCGTCACAATGCCGTACGTATTTTTCGCTTGCATATCAACACCCCTATCCAGGTCATAGCAACAGTGTAGCACAAAATTTTCATTTGCCTAAAGAAATCTGTGGTTGCTGCCCGGAGTAGACGGCATCGATCCGGACTTTTGTCCAGGATAAAAACTGTTCTGCGGTCGATATTCATCGAAGGGTGCCGCTTATTTACTTTATCTGGATATCGTTGCTTGAAAATGGTTCCAGACATTCCAAAAATTAAAAAGGAGAAGAATGAAAACATGAAAAAAGGACGGCTATCAATGAAAAAGGTTGGCTTGACGATTGGCATCTTAGGATAGAGGGCTGCATGTGTACTTGAGTGAAGAGATCAAAATCGGGGAAGAAGTCCGGTTTCAATCCAACGGGGTGACCATTTCGGGCAGCTTGGTTAAACCGGATACCGACGAACCGACTCCGGCCATTGTCGCGATCACCAAGGGCTCAGCGCGGAAGAGGTTGAAAAGAAATGGCAAACCCGGAAAAAGCTGTACGACATCTATTTCAATCTGACATCCACAGTCAAGCTGGGTTATCTGAGCAGGATTATTGATCATGATCCGGCAACGGTCATTCCAAAGATTCAAGCCCCTGTGCTCACCATTTTTGGCGAAGCGGATCCATTCGTGAATACCTCAGTGGATGCCCCTCTTACGGAGCAATTATTAAAACAAGGCGGAAACGACAAGTATCGTATTGAAATCATCCCTGGAACGAATCACTGGTTTATGGAAGTTGGCAGATGCATGCCGCCTCATGCGATGGAAACGAAACACGAATTTAGTCCGAAGGTTCTTGAAATCTTGTCCGGTTCAACGAATGGTATCACAGTTTGGGTTAAGGCCTAACGAACCGCTGAAATGATGGCGATGCGAGTGAAAGAAGTGGCGGATTTGGTTGGCATCCGAATGATATTATTTATTATTGGAATGAATAAATGTCCGTAGATAAAGGGTTGCCAATATGAAAAGAAAAGTTGAAATACTCTCGGTTTGAAGTGATTAGACCATCTAAAAATCGAAAAAGTCCGTCTTCTGGCTGTTTCAGCAGGAGGGCCAAGCGGAATTTACTTGGCCTCTCGTCACCCGGAAAGGATTAAAACCCTTACATTACAATGTGCAGTAACGAAAGAGTGGCTAACTTCCAAGGACAGGGAATATAAGGTTGCACAGATTCTATTCCGTCCCCCGGCTGAAAAATATGTTTGGAACATCGTTGCCTTCTTGTACAATCGATTTCCTCATTATGTTTTTAGGCTGATGCTTCCTTCCTTCAGTAAGCTCGCTTATGACAATGTAGTGACCAAAATGAGAGAAGACATGCTTTCCATGCACATAAACACATCCCGCATTCGGAGCTTGTTTTACTTCATTCTTGGGGACATTTAATCTGGCTTGGAAAGGAAGCTGAAAAAGTTGACAGGATATTACTAGACTTTTTGATGTCTCATAAGAACAATTAACAATTTGTTAATACAATCAATCGGGTAAGCGATTTCCGTTCAAGAAAAATGCGAGCCATGAAGGACTCGCATTTTTTGCCCATTATTTTTTTGCTTCATTGAGCTTTTGATAGATCTTATCGGCCACAAGCAGGCCGACGGCGTCATTTTGCGCCCAAATCCGGTCCCAGTAGCTGAGAGGAACGGGGCGGGGTCCCACAAAAGGGGAAATTTCCAGGGTCAGAGCCGGTTTTCTTTGTTCCAGGATGAACCAGTCTGTGAATCCGCCGCCACTTAAACTTTGTCTCAAATTTACAATCTTATAGCCCGTTTTGGCAGCCACACTGTTTGCCAATGGGCGGGTGAGCGGCTCGATGTCTAAACGCGTATAAATCAATTCTCCTGAAGAATGGTAAGCGATGGCTGCTTGAATGTTCCGGCTCAAAGTAAAGTTGTACAATGCGCGTGATTCCGGTTCGCTGAGCGGTTTGGGCCCCTTGTAATTTTCCGGAGCCGCTCTGCCCGGGTCGGCTGTAATGGTATTCCAGAGGGCAGGATATTGGCGGTTCAGGTCGACGCCCCGGATGTTGGCTTTCCAACCTGAAAAGTTTGTGCTGTTTTTGTTTAAGGCGAGGATCAGGCTGGGATTTTTGGCGCTGCGATGCCCTTTTTGTACCAACGTGACCCCGTCAGGATTCACCATCGGAACAAACCAGATGCTTGTGCGATCCAGCACTGTCTGCACATTGTAACCGCCGATGCTTTTTCCGGCGTGATAAGCGTAAGCATATTCATCGAGCATTTTCATCACGAGATTCGTCGTCATGTGCTCACGCGCATGATGCGCCGCATTGATCAGGATTTCCGTTGGTCCTGTTCCCAGTTTCACAGCATAAAGGTTCCGGCCGTCCACTGATTTTCCGATGATCCGGGTTTCAATGAGCGCGGGATACATCGCTTCCAGAAACCCGATGTCAATGATCATCTGTTCATAGGTATAGGTTTGACGTGGATTGACGACAAGCCTGGGGAGAACTTCCGTAGCATTCTTATGGATATAGCCGATTCGTCCGGATACATCAATCCGCCACCAGGCACCGTAGCTGCTGATAATCGGGTACGTTTGTCCTTGTTCAAGCGTAGCGAACGGCACCAACTGACCTGATGTGTTGTCGTATACGGCCGCCTTTTGGATAACGCTGAACTCCACCGACGAAGGACTTTGGCCGGTATTGATGTTTTTCAGGTTATGGCTGAATACGGGCTGCGTTGCTCCTTTGTGGACATAAGCTTTTCCTTTTCCGAACTTGATTTCGTGCCAATTTCCATAATCCCGGATACGCGGGTAGACTTGCCCCTGATACAGTTCTCCCACTTTTACAAGCGCGCCTGAACGGTTTTCATAGACAGGCGCATTTTCTGCGATCACTGTAAAGAAACGGTCTGTTGGGTTGAAATCAAGCTTGACCAGACTTTTAAGGACATAGCCGATTCTTCCGGCCACATCCACCCGCCACCAGCCGCCGTAATCGCTAAGAATCGGATATCTTACGCCAGCCTGAATGACGGCAAACGGGGTGAGGGTGTCCGACGCTTTGTTATCGTATACGATCGCATCTTGCAGCGTGACGAAATGCCGTTCCGAAGGAGTAAAACGCCCATTGTTCAGATCTTTCAGCACGCTGCCGTCGGCCGGTCTTGTCGCTCCCTGCCACACGTAGCCTTTCCGGTCGCCGAATTGGATTTCGTGCCAGTTGCCATATTGGCGAATGCGCGGGTATACCTCTCCCTGAAGCAATTCTCCCATCTTGACCAAGGATCCGCTGCTGTTGTCATATACAGCCACCCTGTCCTCAACCACTTCAAAGAAACGGTCTTGTTGCGCAAACGAGGGTGATATTTTCTCTTTCGTGCTTTCTTTCGGCTTTGGCCCTTGTTTCTCTTCAGTTGTCTCCTCCGGCTCTCCGGAAAGGTCATGTTCCTTGAGCAGATCCGTCTTTTCTATGTTGAGCAAGCGGTTTCCCAAAACGATGCGGTAAGACCGCTCATCTTTGTCCACATAAGGATACGACGTGCCTCCATAGAATACGGCAACAAGATCCCCTGATTCCGGCTCGCTGATTTCCACATCATCTTGGACAAAAACCAAGCCTTTGGCGTCAACGTCGTCCTCAACCCATGCCGTGTCGTTTTGTTCATCCCAATCAATGACTTCCACATCTTCCTTTGGAACATAAGCCAGCGTCTGGCCCCACTGAAAGTAGATGCGTTCTTGATCCATTTTCTTAAAACGCAAGTACGCATCTTGTTTGAGCAGGCCCAACGCGCGTTCTTGTTCTGCATCCGTGATCTCCGTGTCACGAACGACTTTGAAATAAGAGGGATGAGTCGGCGCTGATCCATCAGCGGGCGCATGATTGGATGCAGCGGCCTCCAAGGGGATGTGGAAGAGCGTGGAAAGAAGCGTCAGCACGAGAAACAAAGCGAAAATCGACTTTAGCGTTTTCAATTCCTTTCAATCCTCTCCCTGAATGAAGCTAGAAAACTTTTCTAATAAGACATGACTATTATATTACCATAGATCGCATACGGACATGAATGAAACAAAAATAAGAAAAATCCCCCATACATCATAAAAACCGCCTCGCTTGATTCGCTCGGCGGCTGGACATGCTCCCGTTCGTTCAACATCGATTTTTTTCTTTAGCTGATTTCGTACATTTGGATATCACCCGGCTGTAGGCAGCGCCGAATTTCTTCCGCCAGGGTCCCTGCAGCCCGATCGCACCATACCATCTGCTTCCAGCCCATGGCTCTGGCCCGGGCAGCCGTCTCCTCGCCAAAACAAAGAAGCGGCCGCTCCTGCCATCCCGTCCCCGCGAACTGAGCCAAGCCTTCCAGATGATAGGGGTCATTTGCCGCCAGCCAGTCGAACGTTCTGGCCTGCAGAAGCGGGGCCGCAGGGTGGGAATCGATCCAAGCCAGCCGGCCGGCGGTAGCCGTGCGCCAAATCACCCCATCCGGGTACGTGACGCTCCCGTATGGGCCACGACTCAGGCACAGCACCCGGTCTCCTGGCGCAAGCGGCAGGTTTCGGTAAACAGCGGCGGGCGGTTCGTTTGCGGCAAACCGTCGCTCCACTGGCAATCCCCGGCTCTCAAGGGCTTCGGCAGTTGCTTCGCCCAGTGCGGCAATCCGCGCTTGGATGCGGCGGATGTCGAACCGTTGCTCACCGAGCGTGCGGAAGAAGAAATCCGCCTGCCGCTCGTCGCCAAACACCAGCCAACGGCATCTCTCCAACTCATCGGTCAGCCTGATCGCATCGTCATCCGCCAATGCGGTTTGCGCGGCGACGGGCACCGGCAGAACGTCGGCTCCGAGCGACTCCAACACAGCCGCCAGATTCTCCCCCTGTTCCAACGGATCGCTTGCCGCGACGGCTACCGTCAGTCCGAACAGCGGTTTGCTCTCGTACCAATCGAGAGCATCACGCAACCTGACCACCTCGCCAATCACGATGATCGCCGGAGCGGAAAACTTCGCCTCCATCGCCTGCCGGTCGATGGTGGCCAGCTCGCCGACCAGCGTCTGCTGTTCACGCAGCGTGCCCCAGCGCACCAGCGCCACCGGCGTGTCCGCCGCCATGCCATGTGTGAGCAACCGTTCCCGGATGTATGGAAGATTTTTCACTCCCATATAAATCACCAAGGTCTTGACGGCAGCCATCGCCGCCCAATCTATCTCCATGCCCGCGTTTTGCTCGCACAGATGGCCGGTGAGAAACACGACGGCCGAATTGTATTCCCGGTGTGTCAGGGGAATCCCTGCGTACAGCGGCGCCGCGATGCCCGAGGTGATGCCTGGCACGATGTCAAACGGAATGCCCGCTTTCCGGCACGATTCCGCCTCCTCGCCGACCCTTCCGAAGATGCTCGGATCGCCGCCTTTCAGCCTGACCACCACGTTGCCTTGCCGTGCTTCCCGAACGAGCAATTGGTTGATTTCATCCTGCGGAAGGGAGTGGCGGGACGCTTCCTTTCCGGCGTAGATCAACCTTGCGTCCGCCCTGGCGTGAGCCAGCAGGAGCGGATTGACCAGCCGGTCATACACGATCACGTCCGCTCGTCCCAGCGCCTCCTTGCCCTTGATCGTCAGCAGCTTGGGATCGCCCGGACCGGCCCCCACAAAAATGACGCTTCCTGTCTTCATCATCCATCGTCCCCCTTATGTTTCCGTTCCTTGACCGATGCCCATCATTTCGTCCGTCAAAAACGCCGCCTTAGCAGACTGGACAATCCATTCGCTGATCAACGGGTGAGGCAAATAGGCACGTCCGTCGTACCGATAGGGTATCCCCGCCAGCCGCTGAGGAAGAGCGCGGCGTGTAAAATACCCCTGGCTGACGAACAGGGGAAGCGCGATCAACTCGCCACATGCCGCAAGCTGTCGGGCGCGGGCAGCGACCGTATCCGGCCGCAGTGTGGCATAGCCCGCGGCGGAAAAGCCATAGCGGTTTTGCAGGCGAGACGTTAAACGGTGCAAGAGCAGCTCCCAACGTTCCCGGTACCCCGGCAGGTCGCTTCCGTGGCCGATGAGCAGGAGCGATTCCCGGCAGGGATCGACAGACAGCCGTTGCACCCGTTCCGAGAGGATCCGCTCCACCAGGGGATGGTCCTCCAACGGCGGACACCACAAAAACCGGACGCGGGTGGAGACAGGCTGAATCGCTTTGGGCACGATTCCGTCCGGTCTGAGGCCAAGCATCCCTCTGATCTCGCTGATGTGTGTGCTGCCGGCGGTGACGAACAGCGGCACGGCGGCGATCGTCTCCACACCTTCCCGCTCCAAGCGTGCCACCTCATCAGCGATACCGCGCCCATCCGTCCCGCCCAGGTAGGCGACCCGAATCGGCATCTTGCTGCGGCAAGGACGGATTGCCGCTTCCACCCGTTCCATCCAGCCTGGGTCGGGCGATCCGTGAGCGATGACCAGAACGGCCGCGGCTGCATGGATCATTCGGCTTCCCCCTTTCCGATAATGATAATAATTCCAATATATTTTATGTGAATTATAGGTTCTCGCGTATGAGCTGTCAACAGAAAAATGCTGGGCGAGCGATACGGGCCAGCGTCATGTCTGGACGCCTGGAAGCAGCAAAGATTGCCGTTCAGGCGGTCGCTGCGACTGGTGCTTTTCGCTTTTCGTTATCACCCGGGACGAATACCCATCATAAATTAATCATGATGAATTCAAGGGTCTTCCCGTTTGTTGAAACTTGCAAAACTTGACAATATCAATGATTGATTTTCAAGCCCAGACATGGTAATGTAAAACATAAATCCACAAAAGCATATTAATTTAATATGATTTATTCAATTAATAATGAATGTGGGGTGGTAAAGGATGAAGGCGACAGGGATGAAAAAGCGGTTGTTGCTCGTCTCGTTGGCGGTCTTGTTAGTGATCGGTGTCACGGCGTGCGGCAGTTCGGCAACCGGCTCGCCGGAAGAAAAGACGGGCGGTTCGACGGACAAGGCTTCGACGGGGGCTGTCGAGTTGCTGAATGTGTCATACGATCCGACGCGTGAGTTTTATGAAGAGTATAATCAGGCGTTTGCGAAGTATTGGAAGGAGAAGACGGGCCAAACGGTGACCATCAAGCAATCCCATGGCGGTTCCGGAAAACAGGCGCGATCGGTGATCGATGGCCTCGAAGCAGATGTGGTGACCTTGGCGCTGGCCTACGATATTGATGAAATCCAGCAGGCGGGGCTGATCGAAGAGGGTTGGCAGAAACGTTTTGAGCACAACAGTTCGCCATATACCTCAACCATTGTTTTTCTCGTGCGCAAGGGAAACCCGAAGGGGATTCGGGACTGGGATGATCTCATCAAGGAGGGTGTCGAAGTGATTACGCCCAATCCGAAGACGTCGGGGGGCGCACGCTGGAATTACCTGGCCGCTTGGGGATACGCTCTGGAGAAATACAATCATGACGAGGCAAAGGCGAAGGAATTTGTGACCGAGTTATATAAACATGTCCCCATCCTTGATTCGGGGGCGCGCGGGGCGACGACGACCTTTGTGGAACGCGGCATCGGCGATGTGCTGATCGCCTGGGAAAACGAGGCGTTGCTTGCCCAGAAGGAGCTTGGCGAAGGGAAATTTGAAATCGTGGTGCCTTCGGTGAGCATTTTGGCTGAGCCGCCGGTTGCCGTTGTCGATAAGGTGGTCGACAAGCGGGGGACCCGGGAAGTGGCCGAGGAGTATCTGAAATATTTGTACTCAGAAGAAGGCCAGCGGATTGCGGCGAAAAATTTCTACCGGCCGCGTCTTGAATCGGTGGCCAAGGAGTATGCGGACACGTTCCCGCAGGTGAAGCTGTTCACGGTGGATGAAGTGTTTGGCGGCTGGCAGAATGCACAAAAGACCCATTTTGCGGACGGAGGCGTCTTTGACCAGATTTATGTGCCTTCCAAATGAATCCTGAAGGCGGCTGCTGAATGAATCCTGAGGGCGCCTGTTTCACCAACGACGGGAGTGATGGGAACGAATGGCAGAACGAGAAAAAGAAAGTCGGGTGAAAGGAAGGCGGGGGAAAGGCGGGAGCGTTCTTCCGGGTTTCGGGCTGTCGATGGGTTTTGCCATGACGTACCTCAGCCTGATCGTTCTGTTTCCCTTGTCGATGATCTTTCTGGAGGCGGCGGCGTTCGACTGGCGCAGCTTCCGGGATGTGATTCTCGATCCACGCGTCATGGCTTCCTTCCGCGTCAGCTTTCTGACCGCTTTTCTGGCAGCGGCGGTGAATGCGTTTTTCGGCTTGTTGGTGGCTTGGGTCCTCGTGCGTTACCGGTTTCCGGGGCGCCGGCTGATTGACGGGCTGGTGGATTTGCCGTTTGCCTTGCCCACTGCCGTGGCAGGGATTGCGCTGACGACGCTGTATGCGGAGAACGGATGGGTGGGGGGCCTGCTCAAAGAGCTGGGCATCAAAGTGTCGTTTACGCCGCTCGGCATCACTGTGGCGCTGGTGTTTATCGGCCTCCCCTTTGTGGTGCGCACGGTGCAGCCTGTCTTGGAAGAGCTGGAGACGGAGGTGGAAGAAGCGGCGGTGTTGCTGGGCGCCCGTCGCTTGCAAGTTTTTTTCCGCGTCATTCTGCCCGGGCTGTTGCCGTCGTTGTTGACGGGATTTGCGCTGGCTTTTGCGCGGGGATTGGGCGAATATGGTTCGGTTGTGTTCATTTCCGGGAACATGCCGATGAAAACGGAAATTGTCCCGCTGCTCATCATGACCAAGCTGGAACAATTTGACTATCCGGGCGCCACAGCCATCGCTGCCGTGATGCTGATCGTTTCCTTTCTCCTTCTGCTGGTGATCAACGTGTTGCAATGGCAAGCCAGCCGTCGCGTCATTTCGGATTGATCGGGCGGATCAGGGAGTGAGCGCTACAGAAACAGGAGGGTCGCATTTGAACAGCAAGGTTTCCGCGTTACCTGACGCAAGGACACAGGAACAACCGCGCCATCTTGCCGAACCGGCAGCGGTGAGGTGGCTGCTTATCGGGATTGCGCTCCTTTTTTTGGGACTGGTTCTCGTGTTGCCGCTGCTTGTCGTGTTTGCCGAGGCTTTCCGCAAGGGATTGGCCGTGTACTGGGCAGCGGTGAGCGAGCCGGATGCGCTTTCAGCGCTTCAGCTGACGGTTCTGACGGCGGCCATCGTGGTGCCGCTCAACACGCTCTTCGGCCTGGCCGCTGCATGGGCCATGACGAAGTTCCAGTTTCGGGGCAAGCAGGTGCTGGTGACGCTGATCGACCTGCCTTTTGCCATTTCCCCTGTGATTGCTGGCCTCATCTTTGTCTTGCTGTTCGGTACGCGGGGGGTGTTCGGCCCGTTCCTGGAGGCGGTTCATTTCAAGATTATTTTTGCTTTCCCCGGCATCGTGCTGGCCACCCTATTTGTGACTTTTCCGTTTGTCGCCAGGGAGTTGCTCCCGCTCATGCAGACACAAGGGAGCGCTGAGGAGGAGGCGGCCGCCAGCATGGGGGCTACCGGTTGGCAGATTTTCTGGCGTGTGACCTTGCCGAATATCAAGTGGGGCTTGTTATACGGCATGATCCTTTGCAATGCCCGTGCGATGGGGGAATTCGGCGCGGTGTCCGTGGTGTCCGGCCACATCCGGGGACAAACCAATACGCTGCCGCTGCACGTGGAGATTCTGTATAACGAGTATCAGTTTGCCGCCTCTTTTGCCGTTGCTTCGATTCTGGTGTTCCTGGCCTTTGTCACGCTGGTTGTCAAACATGTGGTGGAGCGCAAGCACAAGACGCAATCTATCTGAAAGGAAAGGGAGTTATGCCATGCATATCGTGGCCAAGAATCTGTATAAACGGTTCGGGGAATATGAAGCGTGCCGGCATGTTGACCTTGAGATCAAGCAGGGAAAGCTGATTGGCCTGCTGGGCCCGAGCGGCAGCGGAAAGACGACCCTGCTGCGGCTGTTGGCCGGTCTGGAGACGCCGGACGCCGGGGAAATTTATTTTGACGGCAAGCCGGTCACCGATTTGCCGCCGCAGCAGCGGAACATTGGGTTTGTGTTCCAGAATTACGCGTTGTTCCGGCACATGACCGTCTTTGAGAACATTGCTTTTGGACTGTCTGTCCGCAAAAGGAAAAAAGAGGTGATCCGCAAGCGGGTGGCGGAGCTGGTGGAACTGACCGGCCTCAGCGGGTTGGAGCGACGGTATCCCCACCAACTGTCCGGCGGCCAGCGGCAGCGGGTGGCGTTTGCCCGGGCGCTGGCGCCGGAGCCGCAATTGTTGCTCCTCGATGAACCCTTTGCGGCGCTGGATGCCAAGGTGCGCAAGGAATTGCGGGGATGGTTGAAGGAGATGATCGGCCGCGTCGGGCTGACGACCGTTTTCGTGACCCACGACCAGGAGGAGGCGCTTGAGCTGGCGGATGAAATCTTCATCATCAACCAGGGAAAAGTGGAGCAGTCGGGCATCCCTCTGGAGATTTACAAATCTCCCCGCACACCGTTTGTGGCCTCATTTATCGGCGAATCGTATTCCTTGGAAAAACCGTCGTCCCTCAAAGGCTTTGATTGGGTGGCGGAAGACGGCCAGGTGTTCGTCCGTCCGGAATTCGTTGACATTTTCAAGGCGGGCGAAATCACGGACCGGTGCGTGGCCAATCAAGGGAAGGTGACAAACGTCACTTTCCGGGGAAACAACTGGCAGATCGAGGTGATGGTTGGAGGTCAGAAGGTGTATGGCACCCGTTCGCTGGAACAGCCGCCGTTACAGCCGGGAGAAGAGGTGGACGTGATCTTTCGCCGCTTGCTGGTGTTTGCGCAGGGTCGACCGCAGGTGCTTGAAAACCGGGTGAAGCCGGGAGAAGAAAAGCGGATTCCGGCGTTTGTGTAGCGTTCATCTGAAAACGAAGGGTGAAAGGAAAGGAGCGTGTGGCATGGCTGAGACCAAAACATGGCCTTGGGCGAATGATCCGACGTTGAATCGGGTGGAGCTGCTGAAACTGGAAAAGGACGGTTTGGATATCATCGACACGATTGTCAACAAGTATGCCAAGGAAGGCTTTGCCTCCATCCATCCGGATGATTTTGACCGCTTTAAGTGGGCGGGGGTGTATCAGCAACGGCCAAAACAAGGGCATTTCATGATGCGGGTACGCATCCCCGGAGGGATTCTCACCTCCCGGCAAGCCAGAGCGCTGGCCGGGATTGCCAAAGATTACGGGCGGGATCTGGTGGACGTCACGACGCGCCAGGCGGTGCAATTTCATTGGTTGACCGTAGAGTCGCTGCCGGACATTTTTGGCCGCCTTGAAGCGGTGGGCTTAAGTTCGCTGGAGGCTTGCGGCGATTGCCCGCGGACGATTGTCGGCAATCCGCTGGCCGGCATTGATCCCAACGAAGTGCTGGACACGCGCCCCATTGTCGAGGAAGTAAACAATTTCTTCGTCGGTAACCGGGATTTTTCCAACCTGCCGCGGAAGTACAAAATTTCCATTTCCGCCAATGTGTACAATACGGCCCATGCGGAGATCAACGATCTCTCTTTCACGCCGGCGAAAAAGGTGATAGACGGCGAGGAAGTGGTCGGCTTTCACGTATGGGTGGGGGGAGGGTTGTCCACGCGGCCGTATATGGCGCAGAAACTGGATGTATTCTGCCGTCCCGAAGAGGTGCTGAAGGTAGCGATCGGGGTGACCACGTTGTTCCGCGATCACGGGTACAGGCAGAAGCGGACGCACGCGCGGTTGAAGTTTCTCGTCGCCGATTGGGGCGTGGAAAAGTTCCGTGAAGAATTGGTGAAGTTGGTCGGCGAGCTGGAGACAGCCGGTGAGGATTTGCTCAAGGGTTGGAATGCAGGATACTTTTACGGTATCCATCCGCAAAAGCAGGAGGGATATTATTACGCCGGGCTGTCTGTGCCTGTCGGCCGGATGAGCGCCGACGAATTGGCTGAATTGGCCCGTCTGGCCGATGAGTACGGCGACGGGACCATCGGAACCTGCAACTCGCAAAACGTCCTGTTGCGCTACATCCCGGAGGAGAAAGTGGATGCGTTCCAAAAAGAGCCGTTGATTCAGAACCGCTTCCTTCTCAAACCCAAACCTTTCGTCGGATACGCCGTTTCCTGCACGGGGATTGAATTCTGCAACCTGGCCATCGTGGAGACGAAGGAGCGGATGCGGGCGCTGGCGCAATATCTGGACGAACACGTGGAACTGGACACGCCGGTGCGGATTCACATGGTGGGTTGTCCCAATTCCTGCGGGCAACGGCAGATTGCCGACATTGGCCTGCAAGGGGCGCTGGTGAAAACGGAGCAAGGCACTGTCGACGCGTTTGATCTCTTTGTCGGCGGGACGCTGGGGCCTTCGGCCCGCTTCAACCATCGCCTGAAAGGGCGCGTGCCGGCGGAGCGATTGGGGCCGGTGTTGGCGCAACTGATCGAGGCGTACAAGGCAGAACGTCTGGCGGATGAGGCCTATTGGCAATACGTGGAACGGGTTGGCGTGGCGCATATCCAGGCGCAGCTGGATCAGATCCTGGCCTCGCTGACGGAGCCGTCGGCTGATCAGATGGTGCAGTGAAGGCGGGGAGGGATCATGGATGTCAGATGCGTCCGATACAAAGGAAACCTTTCTCTACCGGGTGGAAGCGGAATTGCAGGACGGGAGGCTTTTGACCGTCATCGTCGCGGCTTACTCTGATCAACAGGCGTTCCATCATGCCGAAAACCATCTGCTGCGGCACACCGTGGCGCCCCCGCGCATCGATAGCCTGAGTCTCGTGGAAAAGAAACCTTTCCGGCGTGGTGCCGGGTATGTGATCGAGACGGCGAAAGAGGGATTTTGAAGCGCAGGCATCGTGAGACCTTATCCCAAGGAGGGAGCAAATTGTCGGACATGGCGTTGTCTTACGGGCTTTTAAACGATCAGATGGTTGCCGAGCTCAACGGGCAATTGGCGGATCATGATGCTTCAGGCATTTTAACGTGGGCGTACGGCTGTTTCGGCGATGAGTTGGTGTACGCTTGCAGTTTTGGCGCCGAAGGGATGGTGCTCATCGATCTGATCAGTCAGGTGAAGGCAGATGCGAGGGTGCTTTTCCTCGATACCAACGTTCACTTTCCCGAAACCTACCGGCTGATTGAGCGGGTGAGGGAAGTGTATCCGGCGTTGCGGATCGAGATGGTTCAACCCGCATTGACGCTGGAAGAACAGGCGGCTCAGTACGGGGAGAATCTGTGGGTGCGCGATCCGGACACTTGCTGTCAACTGCGCAAGGTGCAACCGCTGGCGCGGGCGCTCACCGGCACCAGGGCATGGCTGTCCGGACTGCGCCGCGAGCAGTCGCCGACGCGGGCCAACACGCAGTTTGTGAACCTTGACCACAAGTTTCAGTCGATCAAGATTTGTCCGCTGATTCATTGGACATGGAAGGATGTCTGGAACTACATCATGGAACATCGCCTGCCCTACAATGAACTGCACGATCGCGGCTATCCCAGCATCGGCTGCATGCATTGCACCCTGCCTGTAGGCGAGGGCCAAGATTCCCGCGCGGGACGGTGGGCGGGATTGGGCAAGACAGAATGCGGCCTGCATGCATGAGTCGCCGGGTCTGTCCGCGGTGAAGCTGATTCGGGATGTCGATTGATTCAGGATGATGTTCAAGGATGATGTTCAAGGATGATGTTCCCGTCCTTGGAGGATTGACAGGTGTACTGTAATGGATGCAAAGGAGCGATAGTATGAGTCAGATCCCGCCGCACGGCGGCACGCTGGTGAATGCGTTGGCCTTCCATCTGGATACGTCCGTTTTGCGCGAACTGGAACATGAGATCGAACTGGACAACATGGCGCTGTCCGATCTGGAATTGATCGCCAACGGCGCCTTCAGCCCGCTGACCGGCTTCATGGGGGAAGCCGACTATTACAGCGTGGTCGAGCGGATGCGCCTGTCCAATGGCCTGGTTTGGAGCCTGCCGATCACGCTGCCCGTGACCGAGGAGGCGGCCGAGAGGATAGCCATCGGTGAGAAAGTCCGGCTGGTGCAGAACGGGGTGGTGTATGGCGTACTGGAGGTGCGGGAGAAGTACCGCCCGCACAAGGAACTGGAGGCGGAGAAAGTGTACCGCACGACAGACCTTGCCCACCCCGGGGTGCGGAAGCTGTTTGAACGGCCGGACGTATACCTCGGCGGACCGGTGACGATGGTTCGACGCCCCGTAAAGGGACGTTTCTCCGCCTTTTACCTTGATCCCGCCGAGACGAGAAAGGCGTTTGCCGAGCGGGGATGGAAGACGGTGGTGGGCTTTCAGACCCGCAATCCGGTTCACCGGGCGCATGAATACATCCAGAAGACGGCGTTGGAGATCGTTGACGGCCTGTTGTTGCATCCGCTGGTGGGAGAGACGAAAGCGGACGATATTCCAGCCGCCATCCGCATGGAGAGTTACCAGGTGCTGTTGAAACAATATTATCCGCGGGAGCGCGTCTTTCTCGCCGTCTTTCCGGCGGCGATGCGCTATGCCGGCCCACGGGAGGCCATTTTTCATGCGCTGGTGCGGAAAAACTATGGATGCACCCATTTCATCGTCGGCCGTGATCACGCCGGCGTCGGCAATTATTACGGCACGTATGACGCGCAGCTCATATTTGGCGAGTTTGCGCCGGAGGAACTCGGCATCACGCCGCTTTTCTTCGAACACAGTTTTTACTGCAAGCGATGCGGCAACATGGCTTCCACCAAAACTTGTCCCCACGCTGAAGAAGATCACCTGATCCTCTCCGGGACGAAAGTGCGCCAGATGCTCAGCCAGGGCATCGCGCCGCCTCCCGAATTCAGCCGCCCCGAGGTGGTAGAGGTGCTGATTCGCGGGATGCGCCAGGGGACGAAAGAAGGGGGAGCGGCAGCCGCTGAGGCAGCTGTTGTCGCGCATGCGGTTCATGAGCAGGAGAGCGGTGAGCCTGCGGCAAAAGAGACGGCATCGGGTAAGACGGCGAGCGCTCAGGTGGCAGCCAGTGCTGTTTCGTCCGATGCGGCTCCCGCCGCAGCCAATCTCGTCTGGCACGCCTCTTCTGTCACCAAGGAGGCGCGTCAGCGCCTCAACGGACACAAAAGCGGCGTGATCTGGCTGACCGGACTTTCCGGATCCGGCAAGTCGACGCTGGCCAATGCATTGCAGGAGAGACTGCACGCGATGGGCGTGCGCGGTTATGTCCTGGATGGCGACAACATCCGGCACGGCCTGAACCGTGATCTCGGTTTTTCCCCCGCCGACCGGACGGAGAATATCCGGCGGATTGGCGAGGTGGCGAGACTGTTTGTCGACGCCGGGCTGATCGTCATGACCGCTTTCATTTCCCCGTTTCGGGAAGACCGGGAACTGGCGCGGGGCTTGGTGGGAAGGGACGAGTTTATCGAGGTGTACGTAAAGTGTCCGTTGGAAGAATGCGAACGCCGCGATCCGAAGGGGCTGTATGCGAAAGCGAGGAAGGGGGAGATCGCGGAGTTTACCGGCATCTCTTCCCCCTACGAAGAGCCGCTCGCCCCGGAAGTGGTGATCGAGACGCACCGGCAATCGCTTGCGGAGTCGGTGGAGGCAATCATCCGGCATCTGCGGGAGCGGGGCTGGCTTGCGGCAGAATGACGGTTGGAATGACAGCGTAACTTGATGCCAACTTGACGGCGTGGCATGACGAATGAACAACGAATGAATCAGCCGCATGCAAGCGTTTTTGATGGAGCCGGCGGGGACAGCGCCCTGACCGGCTTCCTTTGTGCGGCCGTGTTTGCAGGGGGTCAAACCAGCCGTTGGCTGTTTGCGCATCTTGTAGCTGCCTTTGGCCTTGAGAAGAAAGATATTTAAAAAAGAACGGCAAAGTTATAAGATGAGAGAGGGAGATGCCGGGACAGGGATCAGATGCAGGGAAAGGGATCATTAGTGGGAATGTTTTTCGAATATTTCATTTCCTGGGATGGCATTTTATCTTTAGAATGAACTGTTGCGAAAGGGGGAATCTTCTTGGCCGTACATGATGCAGGGAGGCATCCTTCCGCCGGTGACGCCGACTCCGGCATCCCCCGTGAGGGTGCGCTGCTCTGGAAGCCGTCGGAGGAGTGGATTGGGAAAACCAATCTCGTCGCTTTTATGAAGTGGGTGGAGAAGCACAAAGGGCTTTCGTTTCCCGATTATCATGCGTTGTGGCGCTGGTCGGTCGATCATCTGGAAGATTTCTGGGAGTGCGTCTGGCAGTTTGCCGGAATCCGGTCGTCGGCGCCGTACACGCGGGTGCTGTCCGAGCGCCGCATGCCGGGGGCCAGATGGTTTCCCGGCTCCCGGCTCAACTATGCGGAACACGTTTTCCGCGATCGGCCGGAGGAGGAGCCGGCGATTTACTTTCGTTCCGAACGGCATTCTCTGAAAACGCTCTCCTGGCGTGAACTGGCCAGACAGACGGCCCGGGTGGCCCGCTGGCTGAAGTCGCAAGGGGTGCAGCCCGGTGACCGGGTGGCGGCCTACATGCCCAACATTCCGGAAACCGCCATCGCTTTTCTCGCCTGTGCCAGCATCGGGGCCATTTGGTCCTGCTGTTCTCCTGATTTTGGCGCACGGAGCGTCCTGGACCGGTTTCAGCAGATTGAGCCGAAGGTCCTTTTTGCCATTGACGGTTACCAGTACAATGGCAAACGTCACGATCGTGCGGAGGTGCTGCGGGAAGTTCAGCGTGCTTTGCCGACGCTGAAGCAGACGGTCCTGGTTCCATATCTGAACCCGGATATCGCTGCAGAGGATTTCGTCAACACCATTCGCTGGGAAGAGATGCCTGCGACAGAGGCTCCGCTCACCTTTGAGCAGGTGCCGTTTGACCATCCCTTGTGGATTCTCTACACCTCCGGAACGACCGGCATCCCAAAGGCGATTGTCCACGGGCACGGGGGCATTTTATTGGAACACTGCAAGGCCTTGCTGCTGCACGCCGACATCAAACCGGGTGATCGGGTCTTTCGCTTCACATCGACAGGCTGGATGATGTGGAACATGCTGGTCAGCAGCCTGTTGGTCGGGGCCGCGATTGTCCTCTATGACGGACATCCGCTTTATCCCAACGAGGAAGTGCTGTGGGAACTGGCGGAGAAGGTCGATGTGACCTATTTTGGCACCAGCGCCGCCTATATCGGCCTGATGATGAAGACCGGTTTCAGGCCGAACCGGAAATATCGTTTTGCCTCGATGCGTGGTTTCGGTTCGACCGGGTCGGCCCTGCCGTCGGAAGGGTTTCTGTGGGTATACCAAAATGTGAAAGAGGATTTGCACCTGGCTTCCGGCAGCGGCGGAACGGATGTATGCGCCTCTTTTGTCGGGGGGAACCCGATTCTGCCTGTCCATGCGGGACACATCCAAGCCATCAACCTCGGCGTCAAGGCGGAGGCGTATGATGATGACGGGAATCCTGTCGTGAACGAAATGGGGGAACTGGTGATTACCCAGCCGATGCCCTCGATGCCCCTTTATTTTTGGAACGATCCGGGGAACGCGCGGTACCTGGACAGTTATTTTGACCGGTATCCCAATGTCTGGCGGCATGGTGACTGGATCAAGTTTTTCCCGGACGGCCGCTCCATCATTTACGGGCGCTCCGATGCCACGATCAACCGGCAGGGCGTGCGCATGGGAACGGCAGAAATCTATGAAGTGGTGGAAGCGGTTGACGAAGTGGTGGACAGTCTGATCGTCGACCTTGAAATGCTCGGCCGCCCGTCCATGCTGCTGTTGTTTGTGGTGTTGAAGGAAGGCTGTTCGTTGACGCCAGAGCTGCAGGAGAAGATTCGCGCCGTCATCAAGGAGAAGGTGTCTCCGCGGCATGCGCCCGACCGGATCTATCAGGTGCAGGAAATTCCCAGGACGCTGAACGGAAAGAAGCTGGAGGTGCCTGTCCGGCGGATTCTCCTGGGGCATTCGCTGGAAAAGGCGGTGAACATCGATTCGGTGGCCAACAAGGAGGCCCTGGCGTTTTTTATCCGTTTGGCGAAGGAGCTGGATGAGGAGACAAAACACAAAACATAAATGGGTTGTCTGACGGCAAAAATAAACCTGCCCCTTAATCCAGACCAGAGGTGGGATTTCCGTTGTCGTATACGTGTCATTATTGCCAGGCGGAAACAGACTCCGCGGAGGCGCATGGTATCACCGTGTATGACAAGAACGGCGTGGAAGAACGAATGGAAGTCCTCTGCGATGCATGTTACAAGGAATGGCTGGCTTCACTGAAGGGGTAATGAGGGGGACGCGTGTCTCCCTCATTTTTTTTTTGCGGTTTCACGAAGATGACGGGAGCTGGCAATTGAGAATCCAGCCGATGCCGTATTTATCTGTGACGTTGGCATGCAGCGCGCCCCAAAAGGTTTTCTGCAATTCCAATATGGCCTGTCCGTCTTTTTTCAATGAATCATACACTTTTCGAATTTCGTCTTCGGTGTCAAATTCGATCGTGATTTTGACGTTGTCTCCTTTCGTCATCGGTCCGAAGATGTCGGAAAAATGGATGACATGTTCTCCGATATGAAGTTCCGCATGCAGACATTTTCCTTCGTGGCCTTTAAACATTTCGACCTCGTCTGCCATCTGCACGTTTTTGATTTCCCCGCCAAAGATGCTTTGATAATATTGCATGGCTTCGAGGCAAGGTTCGACGAACAAATAAGGATGGATGCTTTTCATCTGGATTCCTCCTAGCGTGCTATTCGTCAGGTTTTACAAACAGCAGAAAAATGGTGATCAGCGTAAAAGCGGTCAAGGCCAAAAACGGGATCGTGATAAACCCGAGCCAGTTGATGTAATCCACATTGCACGGGACGCCTCCCTTGCACGGCTGGAAAGAGGCCAGCGCATCCACTTTTTGCAGCAGGTAGTGGTAGAGCGAGATCGATCCCCCGGTGATGGACAGCGGAAGCGCATACTTTTTGATGCCGGTATCGTGATGGTAAGCGGCGATGCCGAGAATCACGCTCAGCGGATACATCAAAATGCGTTGGTACCAGCACAGCTCACACGGGACAAATCCCAGCACTTCACTGAAGTAGAGGCTGCCTAAGGTCGCCACAACAGAGACCAGCCACGCCCCGTATAGCAGATAAGCGCGCAAACCGAAGGCCATTATTTCGCCGCCTCCAGCTGCTGCTCGATCATCGCCTGAATGGCTTCGTAGTCGAACGGATCAGGCAGCATGACGTTGTTGATCATCACCGACGGCGTCAGTTCCACCTGGAATTTGTCCACAAGGGCCATGTCGGTTTCGACGGCTGGCAGCGCTGTCTCTCTGTCCAGTTCTTCCTTAAACCTTTCCAGGTTCATGTCCGGGACGTGCCGCTCCGCCAGTTCGACCAGCCTTTCTTTGGTTACCCAGCGGCTGTCGTGGGAGGAGGCTTGCGCTTCAAACAGGGCGTGGTGGTAAGTCCAGAACGCATCGGCATGCTTGGCGAAAACCGATTCGGCAGCCAAGGAAGCCAGCTTGGATTCTTCCCCGTGAAACAGCACGTTGATGAAGGCAAACCGGACCTTCCCCTTGTCGATATAATCCTCCTTCAGGCGGGGAAAAATGCGCTCTGTCCACACTTTGCAGGAAGGACATTTGTAATCGCCGAATTCGACCACCGTTACCGGCGCGTCGCTGTTCCCCAAAACCGGCTGTCCGTCCAGCGATGGCGGTTCGCTGTACTCTACCGGTTGGGCGGCTTGTCCTTGCAGGACTTGATTGATGACCACCACAAGAACAAGAAGCCCGATGACGGCGAGCGAAATCCAGATAAGCGGCCGGACATTGTTGGCGCTTTTGTTGGCGCTTTTGGTTGCGTTTTTTGCCTTTTTTGCATGCGGCATTCGTTGAGGCGGGCTTTTTTTGGCCACGGTCGTACCCCCCTTGCCGCCGTAAACCACGGCGTCATCTTCTGTGTGATGGGACAGTATTCTAATGATAACATATCGCGCTGTGCTTGACATGTCAGCCAACACAAGGGGTTGCCGCTTGTTCATGCGGTCATTTAAGTGGAATGGCATGGATGTTTTGTGATATTGTGAAAATAATGCAAATATCTGTGGGAAAGGCCTTGTGAATCATAGAAGGATTCCAAGGAAGTGATTCTGAAAAAATGGAGGGGTTAACAGTGTCTGCTAAGGGGCACCGGTATGAATCCGGTGCAAGAAAGATCATCACTTGCCTGCATTGCGAACATGATCGTTTTGAAGAGGGGCGTGCTTTGTTAAACACCAGAGGGTTTTCCTTTTTTGATTTGGATTGGCTCAACCGGGGAGCCACCATCCTGACATGCATGCAGTGTGGTCTTGTCCATTGGTTTGCACATGATGTGAGGAGAAAAGGGTCTTGAAAGCGGAAGCGAAAGCATTCGCGTTCAGCGTATGAAAGCATGACCGTACCGCAGACATCGATGCTCGTGACCATGCAAACAGCATGCTGTGAGCGGGGAGACCCAACAACAATGGGTCAGCCCCTTTTTTCATGCAACGATTGAAGCAGCCAATGCGTCCTGATCGGCGAGGGAGGATGAAGGGGGTCAGCTGATTGGAGCCGTCCAAGTTCGTGCGTGATGAAGATATTCTTGCGTTTCAACAGGGGGACCGGCAGGCCTTTCAGAGGTTGGTGGAGGAGCTGAGCCCGGGCCTCATCCGGACCGCCTATTTCTGGACGAGAGATCTGGGCATCGCGGAGGATTTGGCACAGGAGGCTTGGTTCAAAGCCTGGCAATTCCGTGCTGCCCTGAAGAAACCGATGCACTTTCGCAGATGGTTATACCGGATTCTGTACAACGGTTACATCGACTGGAGCCGCCGCCGGATCCATCAGGAACGACCACAGGATCCGGCGTTCATCCATCCGTCTACCACCATGTTTTCCGACTCAGCCGCGCCTTCCCCGGAGGAACAGTTCTTGGCGGATGAAGACATCCGCCAACTGAACCGGCTGTTGGCACACCTGTCTCCTCTTGATCAGCACATCATCGCGTTGCGTTATGGCAGTGACTGTACGATTTCCGAGATTGCCATGATCCTGAAGATGCGGCAGGGTACGGTGAAATCACGTATCCATCGTGCGCTTCAGAAGCTGAGACAAGAGCTGGCGCGGGAGCAGAAAGTCCGGGGAAATATTCCAATCGATGCCGAGAAGGGGGATGTCTGATGACACGTGACCATGGACCGGTGGAAAGGCAGGAGCTGGAAGAGAAGTTGCGTGCATACTACGAACAGCTCGGACGGCAAGTGGCTTCGTCTGCAAATGTCTGGGAAATGGTGCAAGCGCGCTTGAACGGCCCAGAGAGATCACGACCCCGCGTGTTCCTGCCGGTCAGGCTGGCCCGCGGGATGGCAGCGGCGGGCGTGACGTTCATGCTGATGGCTGGCGTTTTTCATTTTGTTCCAAAGATGGAGATGACCGCAATGGCCGTGCTGCGGCCGGACGAAGCCGGTCGTGCTGCGCGCCTTTCCCTTTTTTCTTCCGATCCCGGTCTCTTTGCCCTTTTCCGCAAGCAGGCCTTCCAGGAGATCGGCGTGTCCGACAGCAAGCAGGGGCTGATATTGGAGGTCATGGATTTTTACGCGGATCAGCACCGGACCGTCCTCATCTATCGCGTGCGGGAGACGGAGCCGGAAAATGCCAATTCGGCTGGCTCAGGCGGTGAAAACCATACCGCTCCGGTTTTGAGGCGCTGGAACATCCTTTTTAGTCATTCTGAGCTCATGGCGTGGAATCAGCTCTTGGACCATGCGTTTGCCGAACATCCATCGCTGCGCAGTTATCCCGTGTACCTGCAGGATCAGTTTGGCGTCCGCTACCGGATGCAGGCGGCCGCTGTGTTTGCCGACGGCACAGGTTATCTGGAATTTGCACCGGTTCACGCTGTCGGCATGGTGACCGGGTTGCGGATGAGCCTCCATGTCCCGGCCATGGGAGCTGTGTTTGCCCCGGATGGTCCATTTGGGGAGAAGCGGGTGGAGATCCGCGAGGGAAACTGGGAGGTTTCCTTTTTGACCTTTCCCACCAAGGAGCAGGAAGTGCAGCTGTACCCTCGCGCTGTTGATAAAAAAGACGGATGGACCATCACCCTGGAGTCTGTTCGGCACGCCCGGAGCCAGACGATCCTTCACTTGCGGGTGGACGGGATGAAAGATGAAACCAATGGCGATAACATCTTTTTTGAATATCGCCTTTATGACCCTTCCGGACAAGAGATTATTCCAGTTGGCAGCAGCAGCAATGGAAGGCAGACACGAATCGCTTTCCCGCCGCTGCATCAGGCAGGAACCTACATTCTGAAAGCCTATAAAGCCGATATCCTGAAAGAGACACCCGCCCGGAAGGAAAAAGTTACTCGCAGCCTGCCAGCGTGGGAACTTTCCTGGTCGCAGCCGCAGATTATGGAAGGAGAACGTGGTGCACCAAACGATTCATTGGTCGGCATGTCTGTCCTCTATGAAGGAACAGACTGGCATGAAGCCGTGAGTTTCCTCCCGTTTCCTGCCGTGGCTCCGCCACCGGGTTACACCATCGGAAAGCTCCGCGTCGCTTCCGATTTCCGTCTGCCTGTGCCGGCGCAGCGGGAAGAGGCCAGCAGGATCTTCACGTTCCAGTTGATCACGCCCACTGGAAAACGAGTGAATATTTCCCAGAGCAACGTATGGGACACCCCGGTGCCTACGGAATTAAGCCTCGAACAGTATCTCGCAGTGAATCAAAAAAGTCCGGACGCGCCTATCCGGCATTTTAATTCGTATTCGATTGATGGCATCCTGGCGCATGAATGGCACCTGCGGGACGATGCCGGCCGTAGCGGCATTGCCTTGTATCTTTACCCGGTTTGGGGCAGCATCAGCATCACCGGAATGCCAGGGACATCCCGTGAGGAGCTGCTGGCTGTGGCCAAAGAGTTGGTGCAAGCCATGGGCAACCCGTAGATGAGAAGCCAATAGGGGATGTAGGGAAACAAAAACATGAATCGTGGTCGATAGGAACGCACCACCTTATAAATGACCGGGTCCTTCGCATAGGCAAAAAAGGCCCGGTTTTTTATTATATGTCATTCCGTCTGGCGCTTGTTGACAGTTGGTTCTTCTCAAAAAATATAGGTTCATTTAAAATGTTAAATCATAAAATTAGTTTATGGATTGGCCAATTTTTTGAGCAGGGAGGATGTGAAATGTCCGAATCCATTTTTGAAATGTTGGAACGGGAATCGATGGAGTGGTTCAATGAACTTCTGGACGCGATGAATGTAGGCATCCTCATGCTGGATCGGAACGGGATTGTCAGATTGGTGAACAAGGAATATACCAACATCACTGGAGTGCAGAAGGAGGAGATTGTCGGGAAGTACCTGCCTGACGTGCGTCCGGGGGCGGTCGCGCACAAGACGTTGGTTGATAAGCAAAAGCGATCGAACGTGATACGTCAAGAGGGGGACAAAGCGTATGTCGCCGACATTGCGCCCATTTTCATCAAGGGCCGCCTGTCGGGAGTCGTGTCGGTCATCAAGAGCGTCACTGAAATTTATCAATTGACCAAGGAACTGCAAAAAAGCCAGGAACAGTTTGACCAGCTTAAAAAAACGGTCGATCGCTTGAATCGGGCCCGCTACACGTTTCAGGACATCATCGGGGAGGAACCGACGTTTGTCAAAGCGAAAGAACTGGCCAAAAGAACGGCCGCGACCAATTTGAATGTCCTGATTCAGGGAGAAAGCGGCACGGGAAAGGAGCTGTTTGCCCATGCGATTCACAACGCCAGTGCGAGAAAGCATCATCCGTTTATTGCTGTGAACTGTTCCGCCATCCCTTCATCCTTGCTTGAAAGTGAATTGTTTGGTTATGAGGAGGGGGCATTTACCGATTCCAAACGTGGCGGGAAGATCGGTTTGTTTGAACTGGCCGATCGCGGCACGATTTTTTTGGATGAGGTGGGGGATATGTCCTATGAGCTGCAGGCAAAGTTGCTCCGCGTACTGCAGGACGGACGGATTCGCAAGGTGGGAGCGGTGCATGAAAAGCAGGTGGATGTCCGGGTGATCGCAGCCACGAACAAGGATTTGATGCAACTGATCCGCAAAAAACGTTTCCGGGAAGATCTCTATTACCGCTTGAACGGGGTGAATCTTTATATTCCGCCGTTGCGGAAGCGAAAGCAGGATTTGCCTTTGTTAATTCGCCATATCGTGAAAACGTATTCAGACGGGATTTTGTTCGATTTTTCCAAAGGAGCGATGGATTATTTCTTTCAATACGATTGGCCCGGAAACATCCGTGAATTGATCAATGTGGTTCATTATGCCATCAACATGACCGATCGCCACCTGATTACCGAGCAGCACCTGCCGGATTCGATTAAGAAGGCCCCGCCGTTGAAACAGATGGCCGCATCGGCCACCCTCAAGGAGGTTCTGGACAATACGGAACGGGAAATGATCACCCAGGCGTTGATGAGGCATGGCACAGATCTGGCAGGAAAGAAGAAAGCGGCTGAGCAGTTGGGGATTTCCCTGCCGACGCTATACAACAAGATCAGGCGGTTAAACATTGAGCCTATTACTTCCAGTTCTTTTTCCTGAAAGGATATTTTTGGTTATCGATGTTGAGAAATGCGTTCTAAAAAATGATAAGCCAAAGTGAACCGGGCATGTTTTCAGCGTTTTGCGTGGAGAATGGATACAGAAGCCAATGTGTGATTTTAGAATCTTATAAATGAATGGGCATGCCAAATGTTCTTGCATACCAATAATGGTCAGAAATCGACAAGTTTTATATGAAATGGCATCTTTCTTGCTTATGCATTGATAGAGCAACAGCAAAGAGAGGTGATGGGATTTCAGGTCATCTGTCGAACCCTCAATACTTTTAGGATGCGGGAGGTTTCATCGTGGCGTTGGAACTGACGAAAGAGCAGGAACTGCTGAGAAAAACCGCCCAGGATGTGTGCCGGCAGTTTGACGATGAGTATTGGCGGGAGATCGATCAAAGCCATCGTTTTCCCATCGAGTTTTGGAATGTGTGCGCCGATGCCGGGTTTATGGGGGTCATGATTTCGGAGGAGTATGGCGGAAGCGGCCTTGGGGTCACGGAGGCGGCGCTCATCTTGCAGGAAGTGGCCAGATCGGCTGCGGGTATGGACGGTTCATCCGCCTTGCACTTGTCGATCTTCGGGGCCAACCCGTTGTTTTATCACGGGACCAAGGAACAATGTGAAGCCTATTTGCCGGACGTGGCCAGCGGAAAGCTGCACGTGTGTTTTGGCGTCACGGAACCGAATGCGGGAACGGATACCACCCGGATCACCACTTTTGCGAAGCGGGATGGCAATCATTATCGGATCAATGGCCACAAAGTTTTCATCACCAAAGCGCAAATGGCCGATCGGATCCTGCTTTTGGCCCGCACGGTCCCTTATGAGAAAGTACAAAAGAAAACGGACGGCATGACCCTGTTTTTTGCGCCGATGGACCGGAACGCCATCGCCATTCGGGAAATTGAGAAAATGGGCCGCAATGGCGTGGATACAAATGAACTTTTCATTGAAGATCTTAAGGTCGATGCCTTTGATCGGATCGGGGAAGAGGGCAAAGGGTTTTATTACTTGCTGGATGGGTTGAACCCGGAACGGATCCTGATTGCGGCCGAAGCGCTGGGGATGGGGTATGGAGCGCTTGAGAGGGCCGTGAAATACGCGAAAGAGCGGGTGGTGTTCGGCAGGCCGATTGGCAGCAACCAAGGCATCCAGTTCCCTCTGGCGGATGCCTATTCGCAGTTGAAAGCGGCTGAAATGCTTGTCTACCACGCGGCATGGCTGTATGACCAGGGCAAACCCTGTGGCGCCGAGGCCAATATGGCGAAGCTCCGGGCGTCGGAGGCCGGGTTTTATGCCGTCGACGTGGCCTTTCAGACGTTTGGTGGTTATGCGTATGCGCGGGAGTACAACATCGAGCGGATTTACCGCCAGATCCGTCTGCCGAGAATTGCGCCGATTACCAATGAAATGATCAAGAATTATATCGCTCAACATGTGTTGGGCTTGCCGCGTTCGTACTAGCGATCATTCTTGCTTCATGCGGAAAAAACGACAGCGTTTCCAAAAAGGGGGTAACAGAGAATGAAAAAATTGGCCAATCGTTCTTTATTGGCGTTGCTGACTGGCATTATGCTGTTTTCATTGGCGGCTTGCGGGTCTGCTGAAACAGGCGGCAGTGAGCAATCCGGCGGAAATACGGGCGGTGCTGCGGGAGATGCGAGAAAGGATCAAGTGACGGTCATCAAAGTCGCCGACTCTTTCCCGAATACCAATCCCATTTCAAAGTTTGGCACACAGGTATGGATCAAAAGGCTCGAAGAGCTGGGCAAGGGGAAGATAGAAGTTGAATATTATCCGGCGGAACAGCTGGGAAAAGCCGCCAGCTTGTTGGATGTCGTGAAAAACCGGGTGGCCGATGTCGTTTATCTGGGGTCCTTGTACTATACCGATAAATTGCCGTTGAGTTCGATTGTCGGCAATCCCGGCCTGGTAAAAGATGCCGCCAGCGGCACAAAGGCGTATCACAAACTGGTGACTGAAGATTTGTATGAAATCGAATACAAACCGCATGGAGTCAAACCATTATGGGCCGTCGCGTTGAACCCTTATCAGATTGTGACGTCCGACCGACCAGTAAAGACAATGAATGATTTCAAAGGGTTGAAAATCAGGACGGGTGGAGGCATGCAAGATCAGATCGTCAAAGAATTGGGCGGAACGCCCGTGTCTGTGCCGGCGCCGGAAATATATACCTCTTGGGAACGGGGGACCATCGACGGTTCGTTGCTTTCCCTGTTTAGCTGGCCCGGATACCAAGTGGATAAAATAGCCAAGTATTCTTCGATCAATGCTACGCTGTCCTCTTTTGGCGTGATTTATGCCGTCAACGAAAGCGTATGGGAAAGTTGGCCGGAAGATGTCCGTCAAATCGTTCTTCAGGCAAGCAAGGAAGTGGCTGAGGCTTTTCCGGAAAGCGTGATGAAACATGAAGAAGAATTGATGAACCAGTATAAGGCACAAGGGATTGAATTCTATGAAATCTCAAATGAAGAATTGGCCAAATGGAATGAGAAGTTGGACCGACTGAATCAGGAGTGGGTCAAGTCAATGGAGCAAAAGGGGCTTCCGGGCAACGATATCATGAACAAATTTATCGAATATAGCAAGTAAAACAGGAACCAAGCACTTGTGATTCCCGTTACAGGAATCACAAGTGCAAAAAATCCATTTTTCCGGGTGATTAAGATGAAACTCATCTTAAGGTATTTTGACAGATTGGAAAGGGCAATGTTTCTGGTATCGCAAATCGCGGTATTTCTGATGATGATTTTGACTACGGCTGATGCCGTTTGCCGTTATGTGCTCAGACAGCCGATTGTCGGTGTCTTTGAGTTTACCACCAATTATCTCATGGTCATCACAGTTTTTTTGAGCATGAGTTATGTCATGCGGATAAAGGGGCACATCACGATTGATTTGATTACGGAACGTTTGCCGGCCAAATGGGTTGGTTATTTTCGGATGGTCTTTCTATTTCTCGGTGCCGTCATGATGTTTATCTTGGGATACCAAGGTGTGGGACTGACGATAGAAGCCTGGGAAAAAGGGTATACCACGATGGGACTCATTCCTTGGCCCATGTGGATCTCGTATGTTTGTATTCCGATTGGCATGTTTTTATTTTGTATTCGCTTGCTTTTTGAGATCGTTCATACATTCAAGGGAACGGATGATTCAGACGTTAGTCGTCCTCTAATCGATTGAAGGAAAAGCGATCAAACCAGGAAAGGGGTTTTGTCCTGAATGGAAATCATCGTGCCTATCGTCCTCTTGTTTTTTTCCCTTGCATTTGGGATGCCTATCGCATTTGCGTTGGGCGTTTCCGGGCTGATAGGACTTTGGATGGTCGGCGGTTTGGATATGCTGCTTGGGATTGCCAAGACTACGCCTCATGAAAGCGTGGCGAATTTTTTGCTCACAACGGTGCCGATGTATATTTTGATGGCCGAAATTATGACATCGAGTGGCGTGACGAAAGATGTGTTTCATGCCGCATATAAATGGCTGGGACGCTTGCCGGGAGGACTTGGGATTGCGACCGTCATGTCTGGAGCAGGGCTGGCTGCGGTTTGCGGGTCCAGTACAGCTTCGGCCGCTACCTTGTCAGCTTCTGCAGTTCCCGAAATGAAGCGGTATGGCTATCGGACCGATTTTGCGTTGGGAACGGTCAGCATCGCCGGGACACTGGCCATTATGATTCCTCCCAGCATTGTGCTCATCATCTATGGAATTTTGACGGAAACAGGGATCGGCGAATTGTTCATTGCAGGAATCATTCCGGGCATCTTAACGGCTCTTGGGTATATTTTGACGATCTTGATCTGGGCGAAAAGAAACCCTGGAGTAGCGCCCAAAGTTGACGTCGCCTTTTCATGGAAGGAAAAGTTTCAGTCTCTGAGCGGAATTTGGCCCATGCTGCTGGTGGTCATCAGCGTGATCGGATCCATCTACTTCGGCATTGTCACTCCGACTGAGGCGGGAGCGCTTGGTGCATTTGCCGCTTTCATGATTGCGTTGATCATGCGGAGACTGACAACGAACAGCATGATGCACGCATTGGAACGGACACTGAAATCGACGGCTATGATTTTGACCATCGTGATCGGAGCCATGATTTTCGGCTATTACCTTACGGCGACCCAAGTGACCCAAGGCGTGGTTGAATTTGTGCAGAACACAGGGGTGTCCAAGTGGGTCGTTCTTGCCTTTGTTCTATTCTTGTACATCATTCTCGGCATGTTTATGGATCAGCTGGCGATCCTTATCCTTACGCTGCCTTTCACATTTCCGTTGATGGTTTCTTTAGGTTTTGATCCGGTGTGGTTCGGCATTATTGTCACGAAAACGGCCGAGATCGGCCTGGTTACGCCGCCGGTAGGAATGAACGTATTTGTCGCGGCGGGTGCGGCAGGTGAAAAAACCGCGACGGCGTTTCAGGGGGTTTTATGGTTTGTGATTACAGATTTAATCATCCTGTTGATCTTGGTCATGTTCCCAATCTTGTCGACCTGGCTTCCCAGCATGATGTAAGCCGTGTGTATAAAAAATTCATTATGACAAGGAGGTTCGAACGGTGGGCTTTTGGAGACATGTGAATGAGGTGGAAACCTATGTTCCTCCTGGTCACGCGGGGACATTCAATCGCCGATTGGTCGGTTTGGCGGATGGCATGAAAAACGTGGAAGTGATCATCGGCGAAATGGAGGAAGGAGGTTCAGCGCTGCCGCATTTCCATGATGATGTAGAGCAGGTCATGTATATCCTGGAGGGAAAGATGTATGTGGAGATAGACGGGGAACAGGCCGAATTGACGGCCGGTCACGCGGTATGGATCCCCAAAGGGGCAATGCATGAAGTGAAAAACGCCGGTCCGGGAAAATTGCGTTTCGTGTTGATGTATGCTCCTCCGAAATCCAGTTGAGGTGATATTCCTCTGTTCCGAATGATTTGCAGCAACCAATTTTCAATGAAGGGAGTGCCATGATCTCTTGGGAGTGTTGTCAGGCATTCGTGTCATTGATCTGACCTCCGTGCTGATGGGACCATTTTGCACGATGATTCTGGGAGATCTGGGGGCTGACGTGATCAAGGTGGAAAGCCCGGAGGGAGATACGACGCGCTTGGTTGGCCCGTCCAGGAATGCCGGCATGGGCTGCTTTTTTCTCAACTGCAACAGGAACAAGCGCAGCGTGGTACTGAATCTGAAGCATCCGCAGGGGCGGGAAGCCCTGCTGAAAATGGTCCGGCAGTGCGATGTTTTTATCCATTCCTTGCGACCGAATGCGATTGAAAAACTGGGGTTGACTTACCAGGAATTGTCAAAGGTGAATCCGAAATTGATATATTGCGGGGCATATGGATTTCGCAAGGATGGCCCGTACGGCGCCTGGCCTGCTTATGACGACATCATCCAGGGCATTTCAGGGATTGCAGCCGCTCAGGGACAGATGACGGGGGAGCCTCATTATGT